>DATEDP010000123.1 GCA_035281585.1 bacterium | reverse complement strand
GCTGTCATCCCGAGCGGAGCGAGGGAACTCCGACTGCCTTGCGAGGTATGAGATTCCTCAGCCCCTTCGGGGCCTCGGAATGACGCTAAGCTACGGATTCGCCCTCGGCATCGGCGCCGTCTTCATCAGTGGCGTACTGGCGCCCGGCGTCTGCGGCAACGGCGCGCCCGGCATCGGCACGGCTTTGTCCTGGGGACGGCTGGCACCGGGCGTGGGCGCCGGTTTGGGCTTGGCTCCGCTCGGTCCCGGCGCCGAGGGCGCGGTTTCGGTGAGACCCTTGCCGAGCTGATAGCGGGCGACCGCGGCGTTATGCTCGTCGAGAGTCGATGAGAAGAAGTGGGTTCCGTCGCCCTTGGAGACGAAGAAGAGATAATTGCTCGCCGCCGGCGCCAAGACCGCTTCGAGGCTGGCCAGCCCCGGCGAAGCGATCGGACCGGGCGGCAGACCGATGTGAACGTAAGTGTTGTAGGGATGGGGGTTGCGCAGGTCTTCCTTCCTCAAATTTCCATCGAAATTGGCCAAGCCGTAGATCACGCTGGGATCGGTTTGCAGGGGCATGCCGATACGCAGCCGGTTTTGAAAGACCGAGCTGATCAGCGGCCGCTCGGAGGCCTGACCGGTCTCCTTTTCGATCAGCGAAGCCAAGGTGACCAGCTGGGGCCAAGTCCAGCCGGCGGCGCTGGCCCGGGCCGCGAGGTTGGCGGTGCTGCGCTTGAAGTGATCGATCATCTCCTTGAGCAGATTCGGAACCTTGGTCTGGCGATCGTACTCGTAGGTCGCGGGAAAGAGATATCCCTCGAGGCTGGGAGCCGCGAAGCCGAGCTCGGCGAGCAGGGACGGATCGCGGAAATGCTTCATCACCTCGGTGCGAGGAGCGATGCCGGCTTGCTCGATCAACGCCGCGATCTGGGCGAAGCTGTAGCCCTCGGGAACCGTGATTCGACGGATCAACCGGTCGCCCCGGACGATCTTATCCAAGACTTGGGCCGCGCTTGGCCCTTCGGCGAAAACGTATTCGCCGGCTTTGAGCTGGCCGGCTTGTCCTTTCCAACGGGCCAGCAGCTTGAATGACCAGGCGCTGCGAACCAGCTTGCCTTGCTCCAACAAGGTCGCGATTTGGGAAAGCGAGCTGCCCCGGGGAAGGTAGACCGAGCCGCCCCGGCCATAAGGCCCCCATTGCATCGCCAAGTAGAGGTAGCCGGCCATGCCCAGGATGGCCAGGAGTAGGATGATTTTAAGCAGGGTTTTCATATTTTAACCTTGGAATGGGAGGAGAGGTAGTCTTCGAGCAGCACTTCGGCCGCCACCGAATCGAGAAAAGCCTTGGCTTTGGCCTTGGCCACGCCTTGCTGGCGGGTTCTTTGCTCGGCTTCGAACGTGGTGAGCCGCTCGTCCCAAAGCTCGACCTCGCAGCTCAACTTTTTTTTCTTCAGCGCCGCCTCGAGGGCCTTGGCCAGCTCCCTGGCTCCCTTGGCGGCCGCGCCCTCGCTTCCGTCCATGTTGAGCGGAAGGCCGACGACGACCTTGGTGAAGTCCTCCTGGGCGATCAGCTTGACCAGCTCAGGCACTGAGGACTTGAGCTGCTTGACTTGGAGCACCGGCAGCAGCCGGGTTGTGAGATGAAGGGCGTCGCTGGCCGCAAGGCCGACTCGCTTGCCGCCGGGATCGATGGCTAAAATTTTCATGGGGGAAATTTTATGCCCGGCTGAGGCGCCGCGTAAAGAAATCTCCTCGCCGAAACGGGATTGTGCTAAAACTTGCGGAGGAAATGTCACGATGCAATTGAAAGCCCAGATCCGAGGACGGGTCCAGGGCGTCTTCTATCGAGCCTGGACCCAAGAGAGGGCCCGCGAATTGGGCCTGACCGGCTGGGTCCGCAATCTCCCCGACGGCCGAGTCGAATGGCTGGCCCAAGGCCAGCGTCAAGCGCTCTTGGAATTGGAGCGGCTTTGCCATCGAGGGCCGCCGGCCGCCCATGTCGAGTCGGTGGAAAGCGAATGGATCGACGATGAGAAGGATTGGAAAGATTTTCGGATCGAGCGTTAAGGTCCTGGCTCCGCTCCTCCTGTTGGCCGCGACTCCGCTGGCGGCCAAGGACAAGGCGGCCGCCGCCCTGCCCCCCCTGCCCGGCGAGCTGCGAAGCGGCTCCGGCGGCGCTCAGATATTCCTGGAAAAGGGCCGAAGCCTGCTCTGGTCGGAGCAGGGCCAGCTGAGCTTGCGCGATGCCAAAAAAGCGGTGCTAGCCGAAGTCAGCCTTTCGGATAAGGCCGCCCATGAAAGCGGTGCCGAGGCCATGGGCCTCGCCGTTGAGGAGACCGACCTCGGCGGTTCGATGAGCTCGAAGAAGAAATACCTCAGCGGCAAGAAGGCCCCGACCGGCCGGCGCTTGGCCGCGGGCTCGGTGGGCGGAGCCCCGCTCGAAGGCGGAAACGAGCAGAAGAGCGTGGTCGATGGAATCCCGATGACCTGGATCAGCTATTCCAACGGCTCCAGCCTCTGGCGCATTCAGTGGCCCGATCGCGAGGAGGAGCTTTTCTTCGACCGCAAGCGGACTTTGATCTACAACCAGCAGACTCGCAAGCAGGGGCCCTTCGCCGTCACCCTCAAGCAATTCGCCGACGGCAGCTATCAGCGTTATTTTCAGCGGGATTCGGGCGAGGTCCAGGTGATCTTCGACACCGGCGACACCAGCTACCGGGTCGCCTTCCTCAACGCCAAGGGCGAGGTGCTGCGCGAGCTTGATTGCGCCGAAACCTGCGATTGATTTGAGCGCTTCTGCAATCGTCATCCTGAGCGAAGGATCTGCGACCTGCCAAGCAGCTTTAGAGCTTCAAAACCCCTTCGTATCCTGGGAATTCCCTTAGTCGAGGCGAAGGGTCTTGGGCCTTTTAAAGAACCTTGAGAGGTCACAGATCCTTCGCTTCGCTCAGGATGACATTCTTTGGGATACGTTATACCGATTTGATGGTCGCCAGAAATTTCTGGAAGGGCCGGGTGTAGATCTCGAACTGCTCGGCCGGGAAGCTGGCGGTGAGATTGACCGCCACGTCGGCCTTGATGAAGCTGACTTGGATCTGCTGGACCTTCTGGCCGGGCTTGATGTTCTTCAGCACCTCGGCATTGGGCCCGAGCATCTGCTTCATCGCCGCCAAATCCCAGGCGCAGACCATCTGCATGGCCGGCAGGCCGGCGATGCTGATCTCGCGCTCGTCGAGGATCTGGAAAGTCTGGATGCCGCGGGCTTTCACCGCCTCTTTGATCTTGGCGAAATAGGTCGGGAGGTCCACCGGCTGGGCAAGGCGCTCTTTGGTGATGATGATGTTGGGGCGGACGTTCTTGTCGGTGGAGGGAATGGTCAGGGTGACCATGCCTTGGTCCTGCCAGTTGGAAGGAACGTCGAATTCGAGATCGTTGAGGACTACCTTGCCCATGAAAGACTCCTTAGGTCGAAAAAAATTCGCATTCCCTGCGAATTGGCTGCTCGTCCCGGCGAAGCCGAAGACTCGCCGAAGCGTAGCACGCCCATTTCGCCCCCGCCAAGCTTAAAATAATCACATATTCCGGTGGCTTAGCTAAACATCCAAGTTTCGGACCTTGAGCGCGTTGTTCTCGATGAACTCGCGCCGGGGCTCGACTTGATCGCCCATCAGGACGGTGAAGATCTCGTCGGCCTCGACCAGGTCGTCGACCCGGACCTGCAAGAGGGTCCGGCTCTCCGGGTTCATCGTGGTGCTCCAGAGCTGCTCGGGGTTCATTTCGCCCAGGCCTTTGTAGCGTTGGATGTATTGACCCTCGCGGCCGTTGGCCAGGATGAAATCCTTGACCTCGCGGAGAGTGGCCAGGCTCTTGGCCTTGTCATCGCCGCTCACCACCTGGTAAGGCCCGGCGCCGAGGGCCGCCAGCTCTTTTTGGATCCCGCGCAGCTCGTGGATCTCCGGCGACTCGAGCAGCACCACGTCGATCACGGTCCGGCGATTCATCCCACCGTAGAGCGTGCGGTAGACCAGCCGGTGGGCGCTGTGCTCCTCGTCCTTCTCGGTATCGAGGCCGAAGTCCTTCAGCTCGGGGTAATACTGGGTCAGATAGGCCGCCAGCTTGTCGGACTCGACGTCCATCTTCCGGGGGTCTTTCAGGGTTTCAGGCGAAAAGTCGGTGGCCAGGATCAGGGCGTCGATCAGCCGGGGGTCGGCCTTCTGGCGCATGCCGTTCAAAATTTTGTCGTACTTGATCAGGGTCCGGGTCAGCTCGCTCAAAGCCTTGCCGGTGACCTCTTTCTTCGGGGCCTTGAGCCTCAAGTCCTCGACCCCGAGCTCGAGCAGGTATTCCTCGAGGGCCCCTTCGTCCTTGAGGTACTTTTCGGCCTTGCCCTTCTTGGCTTTGTAGAGCGGCGGCTGGGCGATGTAGAGGTAGCCCCGCTCCACCACCTGGGGCATCTGGCGATAGAAGAAAGTGAGCAACAGAGTGCGGATATGGGCCCCGTCGACGTCGGCATCGGTCATGATGATGATGTTGTGGTAGCGCAGCTTCTCGATGTCGAAGTCGTTCTCGCCGATGCCGGCGCCGAGCGCCGTGATCAGGACCCGGATTTCCTCCGAGGTCAGCATCTTGTCGAAGCGGGCCTTCTCGACGTTGAGGATCTTGCCTTTGAGCGGGAGGATGGCTTGGTTGCGCCGGTCCCGGCCCTGCTTGGCCGAGCCGCCGGCCGATTCGCCCTCGACGATGTAGAGCTCGGAGAGGCCCGGGTCCTTTTCCTGGCAGTCGGCCAGCTTGCCGGGTAGCGAGCCGATCTCGAGCGCGCTTTTGCGCCGGACCAAGTTGCGGGCGTTGCGGGCGGCGATCCGGGCCCGGGCGGCCTCGACGATCTTGCTGCCGATTTTTCGGCCGAGAGTCGGATTTTCCTCGAAAAGCTGGTTGAGACGCTCGCCGACCACCGACTTGACCAGGCCTTCGACCTCGGAGTTGCCGAGCTTGCCCTTGGTCTGGCCTTCGAATTGGGGGTCGGGAATCTTGATCGAGATGACGGCGGTCAGGCCTTCGCGGATGTCCTCGCCCTCGAGACCGTCTTCCTTGAGTGACTTGAGCAGGCCCTGGTTCTGGAGGAAGTTGTTCAAGACTCGGGTCAAGGCCGACTTGAAGCCGGTGACATGGGTCCCGCCGTCATGGGTGTTGATGTTGTTGACGAAGGAAAAGAGGGTCTCGGCATAGCCGTCGTTCCACTGCATCGCGATCTCGACGATGCAAGAGTCCTTCTGGGCCTCGAAGTAAATCGGCTTGGGATAGAGCGGTGACTTGCGCTGGTTGAGATGCTCGACGAAGCTGACGATCCCGCCCTCGTACTGGAAATTGTGGCTCTTGCCGCTGCGCTCGTCGCTGATCTCGATCCTGATCCCCTTGTTGAGGAAGGAGAGCTCGCGGAGCCGGTTGCTCAAAACGTCGAAGCTGTATTCGGTGGTTTCGAAGATCGTGGCGTCGGGCTTGAACCAAATCTTGGTCCCGCGGTTGCTGGTCTTGCCGGTCGACTCCAGCGGCGCGGTCGGCACCCCTTGTTTGTAGCGCTGGTGATAAACCGTCCCGTCGCGCTTGATCTCGAGGTCGAGCTCGCCCGAAAGGGCGTTGACGCAGGAGACGCCGACGCCGTGGAGGCCGCCGCTGACCTTGTAGGCGCTGTGCTCGAACTTGCCGCCGGCATGCAGCTTGGTCAGGACGACCTCGGCGGCCGAGACTTTCTCGGTCGGGTGCATGTCGACCGGGATGCCGCGGCCGTTGTCTTCGACGGTGATCGAGTTGTCGATGTGGATGATGACTTTGATCTGGTCGCAAAATCCGGCCAAGGCCTCGTCGATCGAATTGTCCACGACCTCATATACCAGGTGATGGAGGCCCGCCGAGCCGGTGGAACCGATGTACATGGCGGGGCGCTTGCGGACCGCGTCCAATCCTTCCAGGACCTTGATGGAACTGGCGTCATAAACCCCGCTGGGGGCTTCGTTCGGCTTCGCGGTTGGCAAGATTTCCTCCTTACAAATGCAAGTGTAGGGGGCGGGTCTTGCGCCCGCCCGCAACCACGGCGTTGTTAAGTAGATGGGGCGACCGCGAGGGTCGCCCCTACCAAGGGCTTAGCCTGAAATGAGCCCGCTTTCCACCCTGAAATTGCGGGCATGAAGGGCCGCGTAAGCGCCGCTCTGGGCGCTGGTCAGAAAGGTTTGGGCCTCGATTTCGCCCAGGCTGTCGAGTAGCAGGCGGCGATGGCGCTCATCGAGCTCGCTGCCCAGATCGTCGAGCAGGAAAACCGGCGCCCGCCGGCTTTCCTCGCGGAACAGGTCGGCCTCGGCCAGCTTCAGCCCGATGACCAGCATCCGTTGCTGGCCTTGGGAGGCGGCCTCGCGGACCGGATGACCCGCCAGCGCCAGCACCAAGTCCTCGCGCTGGGGACCGAGCAGGCTGCGGCCTTGGCGTCGCTCTTCGGCAGCGACTTCGGCCAGGGCCTCGAGCAAAGCTTCGGAATTACCGATCCGCCTTTCAGCCACCGGCCCCTCCCAAGTGGCGCTCAAGCGCCAATCCTCTCCGCTCAAGGCTTGCCAGCGCTTTTTCCAAGCCGGCAAAAGCCGCTCGAGATAAACCCGGCGCTCGGTCAGCAGCGCGGCCGCGGTCTCGGCCCATTGGCGATCGAAAGGCTCGAGGAGGTGGCTCGGTGCCCCCGATTCCAGCAGGTGATTCCTTTGGCGGAGCACCCGCTGATAGCGGCTCAAGGCGCTGGCGTAGGCCGGACTTTGGACCGAGATGGCGTGATCGAAATAGCGCCGCCGGCTTAGGGGCGCCAAGCGGAACAGCTGGGAGGAGTCGGGCGTGAAGACCAGGACTCGAAGGCTGGCTTGAACCGGCGCCAGCCGCACGATCGGCTTGCCTTGAAACTTGAGCTCCCGGCCTTCGGGCCGAAGCGAGAGTTCCAGCCGGTAGTCCAAGCCCTCCTGCTCCCAGCGGGCCGAAAGCTCGGCCGAGGCTGACTCGAAGCGGATCAGGCTGGAGAGCTCGGCGGTCCGGAAGGACTTGCCGTTGGCCAGGTAGTAAATGGCCTCCAAGAGGTTGGTCTTGCCTTGGGCATTGTCGCCCTCGAGGACGTTGAGGCCGGTGGAAGGCAAGAAATCTTGGTCCTCGAGGTTGCGGAAGCGCCGGATGGTCAGGGCTTGGATCGCCACGTTTTAAAGCCGCATCGGCATGATCAGGCTCAAGAAGCCCTTGTCGACCTCGGAGCGGATCAGGCAAGGGCTGACCTCGTCCTTGAGCTCGAGCTTGACGGTTTCGTCCTCGAGCACGCTCAGGACGTCGAGGAAATAACGGTAATTGAAACCGACCTCGAAGTGCTTGCCCTTGTATTGGCATTCGACCTCTTCCCGAGCCTCGCCCAAGTCGGGATTGCTGCAGAGCAGCTCGAGCTGGCCGCTATTGAAAGTGAGCTTCACCCCGCGGTTATGCTCCTGGCTGAGCAAGGAGACTCGGCGGAGAGCGCCGACCAGTTGGGCCTTGGGCAGGATCGCGCTTTGGTCGTTCTTAGCCGGGATGACTTGGCGGTAATCCGGGAAATCGCCTTCGATCAAGCGGATGAAAAGTGTGATCGGGCCGCGCTGCAGCATCACGTTGCGACCCTCGATGGCCAAGGGCAGGATGCCGTCTTCCTCTTGGATCAATTTCTGGAGCTCGAGGACGCCCTTGCGCGGCAACAAGACTCCCTTGGCCAATTGGAAGCTCTGGGTCATCGGGCGCTCGGCCCAGCTCAGGCGATGACCATCGGTCGCGACCATCCGCAGCTTCTTGTCGCCGGCCGATTCGAGAAAAACCCCGTTTAAATTGTACTTGGTTTCGTCGGTCGAAACCGAGAAAAGGGTCTTTTCAATCATGGCCCGCAACGCCGGCGCGTCGAGGGTGAGGACGTTCTTTTTGCCCATCTCGGGCATCGAGGGAAATTCCTGGGGCGAGAGCCCCACCACCTTGAACTTGGAGCTGCCGGCCGAAATCTCGAGCCAATGGTCGTCGCGGCGCTTGATGCTGATCTGCTCAGCGGTGATCTCGCGCACGATGTCGTAGAGGCTCTTGGCCGGCACCGCCACTTGGCCGCCGCTCTTCACTTGAGCGGGAACCTCGACCGAGATGCCGACTTCGAGGTCGGTGGCGCTGAGCTTGAGCCGCTCGCCCGAGGCCTCGATCAAGGCATTGGAAAGGATGGGCTTGGTCGTCTTCTTTTCGACGACGTTTTGGGTCCAGTAGAGGCCTTGCTTGAGTTCTTCTCTCGAGATCTTGATTTCCATCTTACCTGCCCTTTCTCTTTTTCAATTCCACAGCCAATCTCTCTAATTCTTACCCTTAATTATAAATATAGAATCACTAATAGAGGTTGTGGATTCGGGGATAAATCGCCAGCTCTCGGATCTGGAAAGCGAATTTCGCTCGCGAGCGCTGTGGGAATCTCACGGCCTCGATTTCGAATCGGTGGAAAAATAAAACTCCACAATCGCTCCACAATTCCTTCGTGGTTTTTATCCCCTGGGGAAAGCTTGGGGATGCTTTGTGGAATGCGTCTTCCAAATCACATCGGCGCTCCCGTAGCAAGGGGCTTTAGCCCCGTCGCTGCCACCCCCACCGTCCTCGCAAGCTGCGGGCGGCGGGGTCCCCCGTCAGCGAGCCACCCGCTCCCGAAGTAAGGTTCCGTAACATTTTATGCAAAGGTCATCCTGAGCGAAGCGAAGGATCTCCTACCCACCAAGCTGGCGACGAAACCAATTATCCGATTTGAATTTGCAGGATCTTCTCCAGCGATTGGATCTCGCCGCGGAGGGCCAGGTCTTGCTGAAGTAGCTTTTCGATCTTCTGGACGGCGTGGACGACGGTTGAATGGTCCTTGCCGCCGAACTTGAGACCGAGCTCGGGGAAGCTCGATTTGACGTGCTTCCGGCAAAGGTACATGGCGATCTGGCGAGGCACGGTCAGGACCTTGAGGCGGCGCGGCGACTTGAGGTCGCTGATCTTCACGTTGTAGTGGTCGGCCACCAATTTTTGGATCGATTCGATGGTCATGGCCCGGGAGCGGTCGGGGATGAGGTTTTTAAGGACCTCCTTGGCCATTTCCAGGGTGATTTCATTGCCGGAAAGAGAGGCGAAGGCGCTGAGCCGGATCAAGGAACCTTCCAATTCCCGAACATTGTTCCGGATGTGGCTGGCCAAGAACATCGCCACGTCGTCGGGGAGGCCGATTTTGTCCTCTTCGGCCTTCTTCCGCAGGATGGCGACCCGGGTCTCGGTGTCGGGAGCCTGAATGTCGGCGATCAGGCCCCATTCGAAACGGGAGCGCAGGCGCTCCTCGAGTTGGGGAATGTCCTTGGGAAAGCGGTCGGAGGTGACCACGATCTGGCGCCGCGATTCATAGAGAAAATTGAAGGTATGGAAGAATTCCTCCTGGGTCCGTTCCTTGCCGGCGATGAATTGGATGTCGTCGATCAGGAGCAAGTCGCAGGATTCGCGGTATTTCTTGCGGAACTCGAACATCTTCTCGTAGCGGATGCTGTTGATCAGCTCGTTGGTGAAGTGCTCGGCATGGACGTAAAGGACCCGGAGGGCCTTCTGGGTCCGCAAAATCTCGAGCCCGACCGCATTGAGGAGGTGGGTCTTGCCCAAGCCGACTCCGCCATAGATGAAGAGCGGATTGTAAGCCAAGGCCGGCAGGTTGGCGACGGCCTTGGAAGCGGCATGGGCGAATTGGTTGGAGGAGCCGACCACGAAGGTATCGAAAGCGTATTTGGGGTTGAGGCTTTCGGGAGCCTTCTTGCCGCCGGGCCCGGCCGGCTTGGTCTCGGCTTCCACCGGCGGGGGCTCGACCACCGGATCTTCGGCAGGACTCTCCTCGACGATATTGAAGCTGATCTCATGCTCCTCGCCGGTGATCTTGAAGAGCTCGTATTTGATCAAATGGAGGTAATTCTCGGTAATCCAGTCGCGGATGAACTTGTTGGGCACCTCGATCAGCAGGCGCCGCTCATCGCCCAGCCGAAAGGTGGCCGGCTTGATCCAGTTGTTATAGTTGAGTCCGCTGATCTTGGTTTGAAGGGAGGCGATGACTTTTTGGACGGTATCATTCATGTCGGCGATATATCCACAAGTTTATCCACCATTGTGGAAAACAGGGAAAACCAGTGATTCCAAAAAGTTAGCGATAAATTTGGGGCCCGATGCCCCAAGCCTTACACAGCGCGTCAAAACCCCCTAAGCCAAGCCTGGGGGCATTTTTTCGCCGTCATACAAAGGTGCTTGCCGGAAAGAATCGTGCGGGACGGATCCGTCGAACACGGGGGGTTAAAAAGCTTTTGTCATTTCGTCCTCGAAAATCCATTCTCCCCCTCCCAACGGCCATCACTTTCGGGTGCGTCGGGATCCAAAATGAGAAAAGGTTTTTAACTTGAGAAAAACCGGCTGCGAAAGATCGGCGGCGAAAAAATTTCCAAAGAGCCTGCTGTTTCTTCGGCGACCAAAAATTTCCGTTTCGGAAAATTTTTTTGTCGAAGAAGAAGAGCGGTTTTTAGTTTTCCACACCTTTTTTGGCAAGAGCTTTTTTGTCGAAAATGATAAACCACCGTGATCGAAACGAATTTTTTTTGCCGTTGACTAACGATGGCAAAAATGTTTTTCACCGCTCGGCTTTCAATCTGTTCGCCAGCCAACAATGACGAGGTCATCGCGATGAAAAGGACGTTCCAACCCAGTAAAACCAAGGCGAAACGCAAACACGGTTTTCGCAAACGCAGTGAGACCACCGCCGGACAGAATGTGCTGAAACGCCGCCGCGCCAAGGGCCGCAAGCGTTTGGCGAAAACTGCGTACAAAAAATGAGCGAAAAATTTTCCCGTGCCGCTCGTCTTCGCGATGAAAAAATTTTTCGCGATTTGATTTCGGCCGGTGAAAAAATTTCCACTCCCTTTTTCTTCATTCGACATCGCCACAACCCAAGCAAGTCACCCCGGCTCGGGATCGTCGCGCCCAAGAAAACCTTCCGCCGGGTGGTTGACCGCAACCGGCTCAAACGGATCGCCCGGGAGAGTTTTCGCCGGGCCGCCGCCCGTCTTTCCGCCCGTGATATTTTGGTCTATTACCTGGCCCCGGCCCTGAATGCCGAAGGGGTGGTTTTGGCCCGGTGCCTGCGGGAATGCTGGGCCCGGATGGGCAAATAAATTCCCTTCCTTAAGGAAGACATTCCAGCTAATGGGGAGCCCCTGGGCTTCCCCCGAAGGAAGCCATTGAAAAAACTCTTAATTTTTATGGTGCGCGCCTATAAGCGCGGGATCTCTCCCTGGCTGCCGCCGGCCTGTCGCTTTCACCCGAGCTGCTCGGTCTACGCGATTCAATGCCTCGAGACCCATCCCACCGCCCGGGCCCTGCACCTCATCGTGTCGCGGCTGCTCCGTTGCCAACCCTTCCATCCGGGAGGCTATGATCCGGTCCCGCCGCGCCGCTAGGTCCCATGGATAAACGCACCCTTCTTGCCGTCGCCTTGAGCAGTTTGGTTTTTCTCGTCTATTACGGTTTCATTCATAAGCCGGTGCCGCCCCCTCCGGTTTCTCAGCCGGCGCCGGCCGTGGCGACACCGGCCCCAGCCGCCCCGACGAGCCCAGCCGCCCCTGCTCCCCTGGCTGGGGTCCCCGAGGCTGGTGCCGAGCCGCCGCCGCCCGAGGCGAGCAGCGTGATGGAAAATGCTTTGGTCCGCGGCAACTTGAGCTCGCTCAGCGGGCTGCCGGTGGAATGGCTGCTGAAGAAATATTTCATCCAGCCCAACGAGAAGGGGCCCAATATCAACCTTCTCCAAGGCGGGAGCGGCGGCCAGCCACCCTTAAAGCTCTTGCTCTTTCCGGGTCAGGGAAATGCCGCCATTCCCTTGGAGCTGAAGTCGGGTGCCGCCACCCCAGTCCTCTTTGCCGGGAAACGGGGTGAGGTCAGCTGGCAACAAAAGGTGGAATGGGGCCCGACGGATTACAGTCTCCAGGTCAATCTTCAGGCCCAGAACCAAGGCGGCCAGCCGGTCCCGATCAGCCCGGCCCTTCGCTTGGAAGTGGAACAAAACACGGCGGCGCCCCGCGGCTTCCTCATCTTCAAGGAAGCGCCGAACCTGAAGTTCCCCCTCTATCGGATGGGCACCAAGGTCACTCGTCATCCCGAGGTCGAAAAGTTGAGCGCCCATCAAGAGGCGGTGGGCGATATTTCCTGGAGCGGCATCGAGGACCGGTATTTCTTAAGTTTGCTCTTGGCCCGCACCCTCTCGCCGCAAAACCGAGTCGTCTATGGCAAGGAGGGGAGCCGGATCTTCGCCCAATTACAGTACCCGGTCGAAACCCTGGCCTCGGGCCAGAGCCGGGACTACCAATTCACCCTTTACCTTGGGCCCAAGGATCCCTCCCTGCTGGCCAAATTCGGCGAGGCCCATTTGGAAGAAGCGGTGGATTACGGCTGGTTCGGCTGGGTGGCCCTGCCCATTCTCAAGCTCCTCCAGCTTTTTAATGCTTTCTTGCACAATTGGGGCTTGGCCATCATCGCCCTGACCATCCTGATCAAGCTCCTGCTTCACCCGCTGACCAAGAAGTCGATGGCTTCGATGAAGGCCATGCAGAACCTGCAGCCGGCCCTGCAGAAGCTCCGGGAGAAATACAAGGACGACCGGGAAAAGCTCAATGTGGAGAGCATGGAACTCTTCCGCCGCCATAAAGTAAACCCGATGGGCGGATGTTTGCCCATGTTGATACAAATGCCGATCTACATCGCCTTGTATAAGGTCCTCTACAACGCGACCGAGCTCTATCACGCCCCCTTCTTCGGCTTCTATCATGACCTCTCGGCGCCCGATCCTTACTACATCATGCCGGTCTTGCTCGGGGTCTTCATGGTGCTGCAGCAGAAGATGACGCCGACCACGATCGACCCGGCCCAGGCCAAGATCATGATGTTCATGCCGATCATGTTTTCGCTCTTCATGATCTTCCTGCCCTTGGGGCTGGTCCTCTACATCTTCGTCAACACCCTCCTCACCGTCGTCCAGCAGTACATGCACCAGAAGGACATCTCGATCTGGGGGCTCTTAAAGGGACGGCGGAGCACTAGCTAGGCGTTAGTACTCGAGCAGACCGCGTTCGATCCAAACTTAGTGCTTTAAGTGGCTTGGGTAGCTGGCCCCGAACGGGTCCTGTCACGTCGGCACCCCCGTCCGTGCTCGCTGTCGCTCCGCGCGGGCGGGGTCCCCCGCCGCCGCGCCACCCGTTCGGGTCCAGATGCGGCCAAGGCAGACAGGACTCATCTCTCATTCCTCTCATTCACCTATTGATTGCTCACTAAAATGGTAGCAAAAGTCTGTGGCCGAGGCTCCTTCGGGAGCGGGTGGCCGGTCGGGGGCCCCCCGCCGCCCGCAGCGGAGCGAGGACGGTGGGGGTGCAGACCGGACAGGCCCTGCTCCCGCCACCCAAGCCCCTTTCGAGACCCAAGTCCCGAGCCCCGAGATCCAAGGCCCAAGACCGAAACGCATGACCAGCGACTATTCCAACGAGACGATCGTAGCCCTGGCCACCCCGCCGGGTGAAGGCGGCATCGGCATCCTGCGCCTCAGCGGTACCAAGGCCCCCATCCTAGCCGCCCAAGTTTGGCAAAGCCGCCGGCCCTTCTCCGATTTCGAGACCCATCGCCTTCACCCCGGCCAGTTCCTCGACCCCCAAACCCAGCAGCCCCTCGACTCCGGCCTGGCGGTTTGGATGCGAGCCCCCCACTCCTTCACCGGCGAGGAAGTGGTGGAGTTTCAGCTCCACGGCGGCCCTTGGCTCCTGCACCGAGCCTTGGAGATTTTGCTGAAGCTCGGAGCCCGGGCGGCCGAGGCCGGGGAATTCAGTCGCCGGGCCTTTCTCAACGGCAAAATGGACCTGCTCCAGGCTGAAGCCGTGGCCGATTTGATCCATGCTCAGAGCGAAGCCGCCCTGCGCAATGCCCGATCCCAGCTGCAGGGCCGGATCTCGGCCGAAGTCGAAGCGATGCGGGAGCGTCTTCTGACCGCGGTGGCCCGGATTGAGGCCGCCATCGACTTCCCGGAGGAGGATCTCGAGCTCGCCCAGCCGCCGCAGACCGACGCCGAGCTGGCGGCCCTGGAATCGGAGCTCCAGGTTTGGCTCGAAAAGTTTCAAGTCGGCCGTCTGCTCCGCGAGGGGATCAAGGTCGCCCTGGTCGGTCGGCCCAATGTCGGCAAATCCAGCCTGCTCAATCGCCTGCTTCGGGAGGAGCGAGCCATCGTCCACGATAGCCCCGGGACCACCCGGGATGTCATTGAGGCCTCGGCCCATTGGGGTGGCCTGGCCTTCCAGCTCTTCGACACCGCCGGCATTCGAAGCGGCGAGGAGGAAGTCGAGCGCGAAGGCATCCGCCGCTCCCGTCTCACCGCGGAAAAGGCCGACCTGGTTCTCTGGCTGCTCGATGCCTCGGAGCCGCTTCGAGAGGAGGATTGGGACTTAGGCCGAAGCCTGAAAGGCCGAATCCTCGTGGTCGCCAATAAAATGGACCTCGAAAAAGCCGGTCGCTGTCTGCCGCTCTGGGACAAGCCGCCGGGCAGCGAGGGCTGGCCGCTGCTACCGGTTTCGGCCCAGGATGGCCGGGGGATCGAGGAGCTGAAAGCGGCCATCGTCCAAAGCGCCGGACTAAAAGCTTGGAGCGAGCGGGAGCACGCCTACCTCAACAATGCCCGCCATCAGGCGGCTTTGGTTCAGGCCCTTGAAGCCTTGGCCCAAGCCCGGGCGGCTCTGGCTTCCGGCCTGGCCTGGGAGTGTTTGGCTGCCGACCTCCGGCAGGCCCTCGGAGCCATGGAGGCCTTGCTGGGAAGGGTTTCTTCGGAGGATATTTTAGGCGAGATATTTTCTCGCTTTTGCATCGGCAAATGAATGAGTATGGACCGGGACGGTTTGGGGCAAAGCGAGCGACCATGAGAAAAGGGCTTCGGGTATTGTTGTTGGTGTTGGGGATGACGAATTGGCCGGTATTTTCCTCGAGCGAGGAATTGCCCAAGCCGGCCGCTGAAAGCCTCCCCAGCGACCTTAGCGATTTGGCGCCGGAAAGCCGGCCCACCCCGGCCGAGCTGCTTTCGATTCAAATCAATTTACCGGCGGCCCGGCTCGATCTTTATTCCAACGGAAAGAAGGAAATCAGCTATCCGGTGGCGATCGGGATGCCGAAATATCCCACACCCGACCGGGATTATTCGATCACTCACATCGTTTGGAATCCCTGGTGGATTCCGCCCGACAGCGAATGGGCGGCCGAGGCCGAGAAAACCCCACCGGGACCGGGCAATCCCTTGGGTCCGGTCAAGCTGCTGATGCAAGACGGGATCCTGATCCACGGCACCAATTCGCCTTCCAGCATCGGGCGGGCGGCCTCGCATGCTTGCCTGCGGATGAAGGCCGACGACGTCCGGGCCCTGGCCTGGCGGATTCAAATGGCCTATTCCGACAAGCGCGACCCCGAGCTCTTCGAAAAGTATAAGAAGAACCGCCGCAGCAGTTTTTGGATCACCCTCTTCGCCGAAGTCCCGGTTTCGATCCAATACCGTCAGGTCGAGCTGGAAGGCGATAAGGTCTTGATCCATCCCGACCGCTACTGGCGCGGCGGGTTGCAGGAAGAGCTGGCCGCGCTTTTGACCCAGCGGCCCGACGTCGCGATCAATTCCAAGCTGCTGGCCAAACTGCGGAAGTTGCGCCGCAAGGGCAGCGTCGAAGCCAGCTTGACCGAGCTCGCCGATTGGGGTCGCGATGACGCGGATTCAAAAGCCACCGCCACCCCTTTGCCTCCGCCCTTGCTGAAGGAGGCGGCAAAACCGCTCCAGTAGATGGTTTGCTGGCGCGTCATTTTTTCTCCAAATTGAGGCCCCAAATTTTTTGACGCGTTGGCGATGCCGCTCCCGCATCGACCCGGCCCGGAAAGCGCCCCGAGCTCGGCCGCTTTTGACTCCTTTCGGCAAAAGAGTTAGAGGGGGCGGGTTCATCCTAGGGAGTTTTTGTACATGATGACATATGACCAGCGATACGACGTTTTGGTGGTGGGGGCCGGCCACGCCGGCTGCGAGGCCGCCCTGGCCGCGGCCCGGATGGGGGCCAAGACCCTCCTGTTGACCTCCAACCTCGACAATATCGCCCACATGAGCTGCAATCCGGCGGTGGGCGGTGTCGCCAAAGGTCATATTGTTAAGGAAATCGACGCCTTAGGTGGGGAGATGGGGAAGAACATCGACGCCACCGGCATCCAGTTTCGGGTTCTGAACACCCGCAAGGGTCCGGCGGTCCGAGCCAGCCGAGCTCAGGCCGATAAGCTCCTCTATAAGAAGAGGATGAAATGGGTCCTGGAGAACACTCCCAACCTGGAAATCAAGCAGGCTTTTGCCGACTCGCTGGGAATGGAAGCCGGCCAAGTGACCGGCGTCCTTTCCTCGCTGGGTATTTTTTTCCCGGCTCGCACCGTGGTCCTAACCACCGGCACTTTTTTGAATGGCCTCATTCACATGGGCGAAAACAATTTCGGCGCCGGCCGGGCCGGCGATCTGCCGGCGCTGCAGCTCAGCGGGAGTTTGACCGAGCTGGGCTTCGAAGTGGGACGCCTCAAGACCGGCACCTGTCCGCGGCTCGATGGCCGGAGCATCGACTACTCGAGCCTCGAGCCTCAGCCGGGCGACGATCCGCCGCGCAAGTTCAGCTTTTCAAACAATCGAATCGAGCTGCCTCAAGTGCTCTGCCACCTCACCTATACCAACGAATCAACGCACCGCGTCATTAAGCAGGGAATTCATCGCAGCCCGATGTATTCCGGCCGCATCCAAGGGGTGGGCCCCCGTTATTGTCCCTCGATCGAAGACAAGGTGATGAAGTTTCCCGACAAGGAACGGCATCAATTATTCTTGGAGCCGGAGGGGCTCGAAACCCGTGAAGTTTACGTCAACGGCCTTTCCACCTCCCTGCCCATCGACATCCAGCTGGCTTTTCTGAAGACCATCCCGGGCCTGGAGAGGGCCGAGATGATGCGCCCAGGCTATGCCATTGAATACGACTATGTCCCTCCGACCCAATTAAAGCCTTGGCTGGAGACGAAAAAGGTCGGCCACCTCTTTCACGCTGGCCAAATCAACGGTACCTCCGGCTATGAGGAGGCGGCGGGTCAAGGCCTGATGGCTGGGATCAACGCGGTTTTGAAACTCCGGGGCGAAGCCCCCTTTGTTCTCAAGCGCTCCGAAGCTTATATCGGGGTCATGATCGACGATTTAGTCACTCAAGGAACCGCCGGCGAACCTTATCGGATGTTCACCTCCCGAGCCGAGTACCGGCTGCTGCTCCGGGAAGACAATGCCGACTTGCGACTTCGCGATTACGGCCGCCACCTTGGCTTGGTTGGGGATGAAGAGTACCGCGACTTTGTGGCGAAGCGGAGCTCGATTCAAAGCCTGAAAGAACGACTCCAGCAGCGCCTTCTCCCCAATGAGCCTACCAAAGCCAAATTGACGGCCTTGGGAACTCCCATGATTGAGCAGCCCACCACCTTGGCCGAGCTTCTGCGCCGAGCTGAAATCCATCTTGGAGCTTTGGAGCCCTGGTTGAACCTGGAGAAGGGAGTGTTTAGCCAGGAAGTTTGCGAGCAAGTCGAGATCCAGATTAAGTATGAAGGCTATATCAGCCGCCAGCAGGAGGAGATTCGCCGCAGTGAGCGCCTGCAGGGCCTTCAGCTGCCCGAAAACTTCCGTTATGAGGGCATTCCCGGCCTCTCCCGAGAAGTCGTGGAGAAGCTCAGCCGAATTCGCCCCCACTCGCTGGAACAAGCCTCCCGAATTTCTGGCATCACACCGGCTGCCATTACCCTTCTAGCTATGCACCTCAAAAAATTCCGGGCTGCGGAGTCTCTTCCCGGATGAGCTCCGAATTTCCGAGTGGGGCCAGAATTCTCCTGGAGAAAGCCCTCCCCAATGTTCCACGTGAAACATGGAAGGCTCTTTTGAGGTACGGAAGCCTCACGATGACTTGGAACCCCAGTATCAATCTGACGGGGGCCAAAGACCTCAGTGTCTTTTTGCAAAATCAAGTTTTGGATTGCGCATTGGCTTATCAGGCCTTGCCCGCAACCTCGGGCTATTTGGATTTGGGATCGGGAGCAGGGCTGCCCGGTCTCGTCTGGTCTATCTTGGACCCGACTCGAAAAATGATCCTGGTGGAAGTCCTCAAAAAGCGCTCGGCCTTCCTACATCGAGTGGTTGGAGAATTGAAGCTCGCCAATGTCTCCGTCCTGCATCGACCCTTCCAGGAGCTCCAGCCCAATCAGCTTCCCGCTGACTACTCGCTCGTTTCACGTGGAACTTGGCCACCCCAGGAGCTTTTGCAGCTGGCCGCCACGACGTCTCTGCCATGGGAAACTTGGTGGATCTTCAGCAATGAGAAACTTCATCAAGAGTACTTGAAATTATCACCTACCTATAAGATAAGGGCACAAAGCCTTCATTACCCGAAATACCAAGGGGAAAAGGGGCTTTTAACTCGGTTGGACCGCCGAGGATAGCCATACATTACATTGCCTTAATGTTTTTAATTGCCAGGATTGGACCGAAACCGCTATAGCTCGCCTGCCACGGAGGTTTTTTCATGAAGGTTTTGGCCTTTGCGAATCAGAAAGGTGGAGTTGGCAAAACGACGAGCGCCGTGAACATGGCCTCTTGCCTCGCCGCGGCCGAGCGCCGAACCCTCTTAATCGACCTGGACCCCCAGGGCAATGCCACCAGCGGCTTGGGCCTCGCCAAGCACGAATTGAATCAAAGCATCTACGACGTGCTCGTGCATCGCATTCCGTTAAAGAGCGTGCTGCAGCCGACTCAACTCTCTTACTTGGACCTAGCCCCCTCCAACACCCAGCTGGTCGGCGCCGAGCTGGAGTTGGTTTCCGCCTTCGCCCGGGAAAACCGCTTGGCCAATGGCATCGAGGGTGTCCGCGACGAGTACGATTATGTTTTGATCGACTGCCCGCCCTCCCTCAACTTACTGACGATCAATGCCTTGACCGCTTCCGACGGAGTCATGGTTCCGGTGCAGTGCGAGTACTATGCGATGGAAGGTTTGAGCGAGCTGGTGAAGACGATTCAGCTCGTCCAAGAGCATTTAAATCCCAAGTTGAGCATCGAAGGTATCATCCTGACCATGTTCGACGCCCGGAACAACTTGGCTCGCCAGGTTTCGGGCGAAGTCAGAAATTTCTTTGGCGAGAAAGTTTATGACACCGTGGTGCCGCGCAATGTGAAGTTGAGCGAAAGTCCCAGCCACGGCAAATCCATCATCCTCTACGATGTACATTCTAAAGGCGCGAAATCCTATCTCGAGCTGACCAGTGAGTTATTGATCGGCAAGAAAGTACAGAATAGAGAGCAAATTGAAGAGGTCGGAGGCGAAAGCCTGGAAGCCAGCCACTAAGGAGAGCCCGCTATGCAGCAGACCACCACCGGAAATCGAGCGCTGGGAAAAGGCCTGGCCTCTTTGATTCAAGGCGCCGCCGCTCCGGCCCCCGCGCCCGCGGCCGCCAACGAGGCTTATTTCCCCTGTCCGGTGGAGGACATCCTGCCTTCGCGGGGTCAGCCTCGGAAGATTTTTTCCAAGCAAGCGCTGGAGGAGTTGGCGGCCTCGATCAAGGCCCAGGGTGTGATCCAGCCGCTGATCGTGCGCAAGATGGAAGGCGGCAAATTCGAGCTCATCGCCGGCGAACGCCGGCTGCGGGCGGCCAAGCTGGCCGGCTTGGAAAAAGTTCCAGTCGTCATCTCCAGCGCCGCGCCCGAGCAAGTCCTCGAGCTGGCCTTGATCGAAAATCTCCAGCGCGAGGATCTCAATCCGATCGAAGAAGCGCTGGCTTTCAAGGAGCTCGGCGACCGCTACCGCTTGACTCAGGAGGAGATCGCCCGCCGCGTCGGCAAAGAGCGAAGCAGCGTCACCAATGCGCTCCGGCTTCTGACCCTGCCCGAGGAAATTCGTGGCGACATCATCGAAAATCGCCTTTCGATGGGCCAGGCCCGGGCCTTGCTCGCGATCGAGGATGACGAGCTTAAGCTCAAGGTAAAAAAAAGGATCATCACGGAGGGGCTTTCCGTTCGGGAAGTGGAGCGTCTGGCCCAAGAGGTGAAAGCCGGTGTGAAAGTGGAGCGCCGGGTCCAGACCAAGCTCAACGATCCGCAGCTCAACTTCATCGAGCAGGAGATGACGAAAATTTTGGGGACCAAGGTCAAAATCAAGGCCCGCGGTGAAAAAGGCAAGGTCGTGATCGACTACTACAGCCCCGAGGATTTAGACCGAATATTCAACGCCATCATTGGCTAAACGGTATGGGTGGAAAGGAGACTTTATGTTTGGAGACAAGGACCGCGCATTGAAGCTGGTGTCGGAAGACGTCGAAACGGTTTTAGACAAGGGCGCCGAGTTCGAAGGCAAGCTGACCTTCGAGGGCAAGGTTCAGATCAACGGGAAATTCCGCGGCGAAATTTTTTCCGAGGGAATTCTCTTGATCGGCGAGGGCGCCGAGGTCGATGCCCGCATCGAGATCGACACCATCATCATCCAAGGCAACGTCACCGGAAACATCCTGGCCAAAAACCGGATTGAGATGCACCCGCCGGCGGTGGTCAAGGGCGACATCGTCTCGCCCGGCCTGGTGGTCAGCGAAGGCGCGGTTTTCGAGGGCAATTGCAGCATGGGCCGCGAGGTCAAAAGCCGGGTCTTCGAGCTCTCCTCCAATCAGGCCACTTAAGCCCGCCCTCGCTTTCCCCCGGCTCGCCAAGGGGAAAGGGGGATTTTGCGGTGCTTCTTAGCAAAAGAACCGCTCGATTTTTGCGGCGATTTTTAAATCCCCCCAACCCCCCTTTTTCAAAGGGGGGCTTCTCGAAAAAAAATTGATTGATTTCATAGTCTTGTCTTATGAGCCGGCCGGCTTCGACACGGTGCATGACATGCCTTGACAAGCTTTCCCCCACCATGTTACCTGCGCATGCGTTTTTGTGCGGCGAGAGCATTTTCTTCATCAATATCCATTCATTAACGCGATGGAACCTAGGTCGGACTATGATTGATCTAATGCCCAATTCAACTCTGTTCGTGCAGATGGGCATCTTTCTATTCACCTTTATCTCCTTGAATTTCTTGGTATTTAAGCCTGTCATGCGGATCATCGAGCGGCGCAAGGCGCTCACCACCGGCGCCCAAAAAGAGGCTCGAGCCCTGGACGAGAAGACTCAAGGAATGATTGAGACCCATCGCCAGAAGATGCAGGAAGCCCGAAACGAGGGCGTGGCTCTCAAGGAAAAGTTCAAAAAAGAAGGCGAGACCGAAGCGGCCCAACTCGCCGCCCGAGTCCAACAAGAGGTCGAAGCCAAGGTCGAAAAGGCCCGCTCCGAAATCAGCCGCGAGTCGAAAGAAGCCCAATTGGTCCTGCGCAAACTCTCCCGGGATCTTTCCAAGGACATGGCCGAAAAGCTGCTGGGCCGAAAGGTGGCTTCCTGATGCGCCGAGCTTGGACCAGCCTTGCGGCTCTCGCGATGAGCCTTTTGCCCAGCCTCCTTCTCGCGGCCAGCGAAGCGGCCGAAGGCGGCGAGCACCATGGCCCCGGTATGGCCGTCGTTTACCACGCGATCAATTTCGCCATTTTGATTAGTGTGCTCTTCTACTTCCTGCGCAAGCCGGTGAAGGAGTTCTTCGCCTCCCGGTCGACCCTGATCCGGAGCCATATCGACGAGGCCAAGCAGCTCAAGAACGAGGCCGCCAAGAAATACAGCGAATATGAGCAGCGACTGAAGTCGATTGAGCAGGAGATGCAGGGCTTGATCGTCAGCCTGAAACAGGACGGCGAGCTCGAGCGGAAGCGCCTGCTGGAAACCGCCGAGCAGCAGGCCCAGACCCTCCGAACTAACAGCGAGCGCATGCTCCAGCAGGAGCTGCGCAAGGCCAAGGAAGATCTGAAGCGTGAGGCCGTCGGCCTCGCCGGCCAGCTGGCCGAGGATCTGATCCGGCAAAACTTGACCCCCGAAGACCAGGGCCGCCTCGTCGGCCAATATTTGGAAAAGATGGAGAAGCTGGGATGAAACAGGGATCGGCCGCCAAACGCTATGCTTCCGCCTTGCTCCAAGTCGCCCAAGAGCAGGGCAAGGTCGCCGATTTCGACCGCGAGCTCCAGGGCCTGGCCGCGACCTTCCGTCAGAACTCCGCGCTTTCCACCACCTTGAGCTCGCCGGTGGTGCCGCCTTCGAAAAAGAAGGCCATTGGCGATGCCCTCCTCGCCAAGCTCGGAGTTAGCTCTAATTTGAGAAATTTAATTCACATTTTGATCGATAACGAGCGGGTCTCGGAAATTCCGCTGCTCGCGCTGATCTACCGCGACATGGCCGACGAGCTGGAAGGGCGGGTCCGGGTCCAGGTGATCAGCGCCGCGCCGCTGGCCGAAAACGAGGCCAAGCTCCAATCGATTTTGGAAAAGACCCTGAAGCAGCAGGTCATCCTCGAGACCAAGGTCGACCCCCAAGTCTTGGGCGGCCTGGTGGTCCGGGTCCAAGACCGGGTTTTCGATGCCTCGCTCAAGGGCGAGCTGGAGCGCTGGAAGGAATCCTTGAGCGCCGAGGCCGTGGCATAATTTTAAAGGAAGGCTAAAATGCAAATTCGACCTGAAGAAATCTCCGACATCATCCGCCAACAGATCCAGGACTACGACCGGGTGGTCGAAATGGACGAAGTGGGCACCGTGCTCTCGATCGGCGACGGTATTGCCCGGGTTTATGGCCTCTCCCGGGTCATGGCCGGCGAGCTCCTCGAGTTTCCCCACAATATCTTCGGCCTGGCTCTCAACCTCGAAGAGGACAACGTCGGCGTGGCCATCATGGGCCATGACGCCGAGATCCGCGAAGGCGACACCGTCAAGCGCACCGGCCGCATCGCCGAAGTGCCGGTCGGCGAGGCCCTCCTGGGCCGGGTCGTCAACGCCCTGGCCCAGCCGGTCGACGGCTTGGGCCCGATCCGCTCCGAGACCCGGCGCCAGATCGAGATCAAGGCCCCCGGCATCATCGCCCGCCAATCGGTCCATGAGCCGCTCCAGACCGGCATCAAGGCCATCGACGCCATGATCCCGATCGGCCGCGGCCAACGCGAGCTGATCATCGGCGACCGTCAAACCGGCAAGACCGCCGTCGCCCTCGACACCATCATCAACCAGAAGGGCAAGGGCGTCTTCTGCATCTACGTCGCGATCGGCCAAAAGCAATCGACCGTCGCCCAGGTCGTGGAGAAGCTCAAGCAGCACGGCGCCATGGACTACACCATCATTGTCGCCGCCAACGCCTCCGATCCGGCGCCGCTCCAATTCTTGGCGCCCTACAGCGGCGTCACCATCGGCGAGTATTTCCGCGACAACGGCCAGCACGCCCTGATCGTCTATGACGATCTCTCCAAGCATGCCGTGGCCTATCGCCAGCTCAGCCTCCTGCTCCGCCGCCCGCCGGGCCGCGAAGCCTTCCCCGGCGACGTCTTCTATCTGCACAGCCGCCTGCTGGAGCGCGCGGCCAAGCTCAGCGAAGACCGCGGCAGCGGATCCTTGACCGCCTTGCCGATCATCGAAACCCAGGCCGGCGACGTCTCGGCCTACATTCCGACCAACGTCATCTCGATTACCGACGGTCAGATCTTCCTCGAGAGCGATCTCTTTTATTCGGGCGTTCGGCCGGCGGTGAACGTCGGTATCTCGGTTTCGCGCGTCGGCGGCAATGCCCAGATCAAGGCCATGAAGCAGGTCGCCGGCACCCTTCGCCTCGAATTGGCCCAGTACCGCGAGCTCGCGGCCTTCGCCCAGTTCGGCAGCGACCTGGACAAGGCCACCCAGCGCCAATTGGCCCGCGGCGAGCGCTTGGTCGAGGTTCTCAAGCAGGGCCAATACGTCCCGATGCCGGTCGAGAAGCAGATCATCGAGATCTACGCCGCGATCAACGGCTTCGTCGACGAGATCCCGGTCAACAAGGTCCGGAAGTTCTTCGAGGAGTTCCAGCTCTTCGTCGAGTCGAAGTACCCCAACATCCTGAAGGACATTCAGAGCAAGAAGAAGCTCGACGACGACCTGACGGCCAAGCTCAAGCAGGCCCTCGAGGAAATGAAGAACTCGTTCCAAGGGTAATAGAAACCCCCCTTTGAAAAAGGGGGGTCTTGGGGGGATTTAACGGATTTTGCGAAGCACCCAGGCAAGGAAGACAAAACCAGCGATTTAAATCCCCCCTGCCCCCCTTTTTCAAAGGGGGGAGTGGGAAGACGAAAAATGGCGACCTTAAAAACGATCCGGAAACGGATCACGACAACCAAGAACACGCAGAAGATCACCAAGGCCATGAAGATGGTCGCGGCGGCCAAGCTGCGGCGCGCCCAATCGGCCCTCAACCAGGCCCGGCCTCATTTGCAAATGCTGGAGTCGGCGATCAAGCGCTGGCTGGCTCAAGCCGAGGCCTGGAACCACCCTTTGTTCAAGGCGGCGGAAAATCCCAAGAAGGCCGACATCCTGGTCATGACCAGCGACCGCGGGCTCTGCGGCGGGTTCAACGGCAACTTGCTGCGCAAGGTCGAGCATTTCAGTCGCCACGAAGGCAAGGCCTTCGAGGAATTCAACATCTCGACCATGGGGCGAAAGGGCCGGGACTACTACCGGGCCAAGAATATCGCCACCAAGGAAACGCTGAACACCTTCGAGGAGGATTTCAGCTTCGCCCACGCCGAGGAGCTGGCCAAGACCTACGTCGACCGCTTCCTGGCCGGCGATTTCGACACCTTTTTCCTGGCTTTCAACCACTTCAAGAGCGCGATCTCGCAGGAAGCCACCATCAAAAAGATCTTTCCGCTGGAAATCGCCGCCGATGAGGCCGAAGTCCCGGCCGGCCCGCCCATTGTCTGGGAGGGCAGCCAAGAAGCCATCCTCTCCCGGGCGCTTCCGCGCTACGTCGCGACCCTCTTCTACATCGCGGTTTTGGAGTCGCGGGCCAGCGAATTGGGCGCTAGGATGAGCGCGATGGAAAACGCGACCAAGAACGCGAAGGAAATGATTCTCAGCCTGACCCTGCAATACAACCGGGCCCGTCAGGCCGCCATCACCACCGAGCTGATGGACATCGTCAACGGCGCCGAGGCGCTGAAATAGGTTTTGAATAGGAATAGCTAAGGAGTCCCCCATGGCAGAGAAAGTCAACAACGGTAAAGTCGTCCAAATCATCGGACCGGTCATCGACGTCCAATTCCCCTCCGGTGAGCTGCCCGAGATCTACACCGCTTTGCTGGTCACCAATCCGGCGATCAACGACCAAGCCGATAACCTGGTCGTCGAGGTCGCCCAGCACTTGGGTGAAAAGACCGTGCGCTGCATCGCGATGGACTCCACCGACGGCCTGGTCCGGGGTCAAGAGGTCAAGAACACCGGCAAGCCGATCAACATGCCGGTCGGCCCGGCCACCTTGGGCCGGATCCTCAACGTCGTCGGCGCGCCGGTCGACGAGGGCGGCCCGGTCAAGGCCGACAAAAGCTATCCGATTCACCGGCCGGCTCCGGTCTTCGTCGATCAGTCGACCAAGGTCGAGATGTTCGAGACCGGCATCAAGGTCATCGACCTGCTGGCGCCTTACTCCAAGGGCGGCAAGATCGGCCTCTTCGGCGGCGCCGGCGTCGGCAAGACCGTCCTCATCATGGAGCTGATCAACAACGTCGCCTTGAAGCACGGCGGTTACTCGGTTTTCGGCGGCGTCGGCGAGCGGACCCGCGAAGGCAACGACCTCTGGCATGAAATGAAAGAGTCGGGCGTTATCAATAAGACCTGCCTGGTCTACGGTCAGATGAACGAGCCGCCAGGCGCCCGGGCCCGAGTCGCGCTTTCGGCCCTTACCGTCGCCGAGTACTTCCGCGACGAGGAGAACCAGGACGTGCTCCTCTTCATCGACAACATCTTCCGTTTCACCCAGGCCGGCGCCGAAGTCTCGGCTCTGCTCGGCCGCATTCCCTCGGCAGTCGGCTATCAGCCGACTCTGGCCACCGACTTGGGCGAGCTCCAGGAGCGGATCACCTCGACCAACAAGGGTTCGATCACCTCGGTCCAAGCGATCTACGTTCCGGCCGACGACTTGACCGATCCCGCGCCGGCCACCACCTTCGCCCACTTGGACGCGACCACCGTTCTTTCCCGGCAGATCGCCGAGCTGGGCATCTACCCGGCCGTCGATCCGCTCGATTCGACCTCGCGGATCCTCGATCCCCAGGTCATCGGCGCCGATCATTACCAGACGGCCCGCGCCACCCAGCAGCTCTTGCAGCGTTACAAAGACCTCCAGGACATCATCGCCATCCTCGGCATGGACGAGCTCTCCGAAGAGGACAAGCTGGTCGTGGCCCGGGCCCGCAAGGTCCAGCGCTTCCTGTCCCAGCCCTTCTTCGTCGCCGCCCAGTTCACCGGCCTCGAAGGCAAGTACGTCGAGCTCAAGGACACCCTCCGCGGTTTCCAAGAAATTCTCTCGGGCAAGCATGACGATGTTCCGGAGCAGGCCTTTTACCTGGTCGGCACCATCGAAGAGGCGCTGGCCAAGGCCCAGAAACTGGCGGCTTAACGATGAAGATCGAAATCGTCACCCCTTACCAGCACATCGTGAGCGACGAGGCCGAAGAGCTCTATGCCGTCGGCCCCAAGGGCGAGTTCGGCATCCTACCGGGGCACGCCCACTACGTGACGCCGCTGGAAACCGGCCGGCTTTTCTACCGCAAGGGTGGAAAGCGCCATGCCTTCGTGGTCCAGGGCGGATTCCTCGAGGCCTTTGAAGAAAAGGTCTTGGTCATGGCCGACTACGTCGAAAAGGCTGAAGAGATCGACTTGCCCCAAGCCAAGCAGGAGCTGGAGAAGCTCGAGAAAGCTTTGGGCCAGGGCCCGGTCGAGGCCGAAGACTACACCAAGCTCCAGAGCCACCGGCTCAAGGAGCAGGTCCGAGTTCAGGCGGCGTCGGAAGGATTGTAGGGGCACCCCTTGCGGGTGCCCAATCTGCGGAGATCGCGATCTGCTCGCCCCGGGCAGGCGCGAGGCCTGCCCCTACGGGGGATATCTTGTCGATTTTCCTGTCCAAGCACTTTCCGAAAGTTTAAAAAATCCTCCCCGACGAAAGTGAGGATCTATCGTGAAACCGCATGGTCTTCGAAGAGTTTCGACCTGTCTCGCGCTGCTCCTGATCTTCAGCCTGGGTTTCGGCGCCTGCGGGAAGAAGAAAAAGAAAAGCCCCAAGCCCAAGCCGACGCCGGTGGAAACCGCTCTTCCCGAAGCAGCAGCGCCCACGCCGCCTCCATCCAGCCCGAAACCGGCGCCCAGCCCAACGGCCAAGCCCAGTCCCCAGCCCCAAGCGACCCCGAGCCCATCCTCCCCCCTATCCAGCCCCTTGCCGCAAAGGCCCTTGGCGACTCCGCTCCCAGGGGTTGGCATTCCCCAGGCCGAGAGCCTGCCGGCCGAAAGCCTGCCCGCTGGCGGGCTGCTCAACGTCGGGGCTCCGATCAAGACCGCCGAAGGCACGACCCTGGTTTTGAACCAAGTGCAGTGGAACGGGACGGCTGCCGCCGGAAATAAATTTCTTTGGACCCTGGTCTCGGGTCCGGCCGACAAGATCCGCATCGACAAAATCAGCGACTTGCGGCCTCGAGTCACCATCGGCAATTTGGAAGCGCCGGCCGAATGGAGCCTCCACCTTCAAGCCAGCGATGGCCGGAATAACGCCGGCGGCGACCTCAAGATCAGCGCCTTCCCGGCTCGGCTCCAAGCCAAGCAGCAGGTCGGCGGGGCATGGGTCGGGGTCAAGAGGATGGGGGATAAGTGGGTCGCGGCTCGCGGCGACCGGGTGGAGATTTTTAACCCCGATTTCACCCCGCTCAGCTCCTTCGATGCCGGCCGGATGGTGACCCAGTTTTTGGCGAGGCTCGATGCCCAGGGCAAGGGCGCCATCTATGTTCAGGCCCCCGAGGGTAACTGGGCCGTCTTCCAAGCCGACCCGACCCAAGGCGTCAAGAAGGTCGAGTTCCCTCAATTGGGCCGGACCGTCCGCCGGCTCTTCCCCTTCGAGTTCGAAGGGGTCCCCTATGTCTTTGCCCTGCTCGAAAGGGGCATCGAGCTTTGGAGTCTGGCCGAAGCGGACCGCCCCCGGCTCAAGACCAGCCTCGGCAATTTTTTGAAAAACCCCCTCTACCTGGCGGTGGCTCAAAGGACGATCTACGTCGCCGAGGAAGAGCAAATCCACCTCATCGACTACTCGACCGGGAACCTGGTGGCCTCTCTTCCTTCGGGAGGATCGGTGACCGGCTTGGTCACTTATGCGGTCGATGGGAAGGATTATTTGCTAGTCGCCATCGGCAAGGACCGCACGAGCCAAGGGCGAAAAGACTATGGCGTGCGAATTTTTGAGGTGCTTCCGGGGGGTCGGCTGGGAGCCGAGCAGCGTCTCAGTTTGGGAGACCAAATTCCTATTAGCCGGACGCTGGTCATACCGGAAGCCGCCAAAGCCCTCTTGATCGCCGGAGACGAAGGCAATTTGAGCTTGAGGATGCTCGATTTGAGACAAAAACGAGAAATCCCATTAAAGGGCGAAGCAGCGCAAGGTCTCATGTTGGGAAGCGAGCTGAGCACCGGAAGGGTCGGCGACCAGTCGGTGGCAGCCATTTCCGACGGCAACCAACTCCGGATTTTGAGCTTCAAACCGGAGGGCGAAGCCGCCTTCGCCGTCTCGAGTCTGAAAAATTTTCCGAGCATCGTGAGCGCGGCTTGGGTCAAGTCGCGACCCGACGGCACTCGAGTTTGGGTCGGCGATGAGGGTACCCGAAGCGGTGGGGCCTTGACCGAAATCGACCCGGCCGAATTCAAGATCGCGAAGACTTGGAACGCTCCGGCGGGAAGCTTTCCGGCCCATGCCGATTTTCGGACCGGGGGCTCCCAAGGCCTGCTCCTCTATCTGGCCGAGGACAACAGCGCCTCGCAAAAAAATGCCGAGGGTCTCTTGGGCCTGATCGACCCGAGCAAGAGCGGCGAGGGCCCCGATCTGTCGGCGGCGATCTATGGGAACCGGAGTCCCCAAGGTTTGATTCGGGCGGCGGGGATTGGAGGCCACAGCGGCGAGACCGGGCTTCGGATCGTCACGGCCTTGAGTCGGGTTTCGGGAAATGCCGGCAATGCCGGTTTGGCCATCTTGGATAAGGAGACGGCTCAAGCTCCGAAGGCCTTCCTCGGCCAAGACTTGGCTCAGAAGCTGACGGTGATTCCACTCCCCGATGCCCGCGATGTGGTCTTGAGTCCCGACGGCAAGGCCGCTTTCGTGGCTGCCGGCACTCATGGAGTGGTGGCGGTGGACTTGGAAAAAAAAGCGCCGGTCGCCCGGGTCAGTCTCGGCACCGAGGACTGGATCGCCGACCGCGTGATCTTGGGTCAGCGCGGGGACTTCTTATTGGCTCTCTTCGTGAACCGGTCTACTCGGCAGGTCCTACTCAAGACCTTCGGGGTAACGGCCAACTATCAGATGCAGGAGTATGGCAATTTGCCGGGCCTATCCTCCATTAACAGCGTCGAAGGGGTTCGAGCTCCACGGCCGGCCCTGACCGACGATGACCTTTATCTCTTCGTGCCCACTCATGCTCGGACCCTTGGCGTCTTCAATCTCAGTAACCCGGCCGCTCCAGCCAAGATTGCCGAGCTCGAGGTCGAGGGTGAGATTCGGGGGGTCAGCCTCGCCAACCGATTCAAGGATGTTTTTTTGGCTTTGGGCGCCGCTGGGTCGGCGAAGCTGGAGTTCGGGTTTTAGGCGACCGGATTTCGGCGTAGTAAAGGCAAAGCCGGGTGAGGGGACAAACCTCGCAATGTGGATTCCGGGCAGCGCAGAGCCCGCGGCCGTGGGCGATGAAGAGGTGATGGGCCTCGCTCCATTCCGGACGCGGGATGGCTTTTTGTAATTCCAACTCCACTTGATGCGGATTTTTTCCGGTGGCCAAGCCCAAACGGCGAGTGACTCGGAAGACATGGGTGTCGACCGCAATGGCCGGGACGGCGAAGGCATTGGAGACGACGACATTGGCCGTCTTACGTCCCACCCCCGGCAATTGAGTCAAGGCTGCGAAATCCTCGGGCACTTTTCCGCCGTGCTTCTCGACCAAGATTTGACAAGCTTGCAAAATATTTTTGGCCTTAGCTTTGTACAAACCGCAGGTTTTTATATAAGAAGTGAGTCCTTTTTCACCCAATTTGAGAATTTTCTCGGGTGAATCGGCGACCGCGAAGAGGGCGGGGGTGACGAGGTTGACTCGCTTGTCGGTGCATTGGGCGGAAAGAATCGTCGCGATCAGCAGCTCGAAAGGG
>DATEDP010000122.1 GCA_035281585.1 bacterium | reverse complement strand
GATCGACTTCACCGCCGTGGCCGAATTCGAGCAGAAGAACGGCGAGAGCAGCGGCTATGTCAAGAAGGTCGAAGCCATCGGCATGGATTTGACCGACAACGTCAAGAACGACCTGCTCGCCGCCTTCCGCAATTTCGGCTTCGAGCCGCCGGAGGGCGCCGACATCAAGGACCTCTCCTGGGTCCAGATCCCCGGCATCAAGCGGATCGAGATCCGCCGCGACCTCGTCGTCCTCGAGCGTGTGCCCAAGCCGGGCGGCCCGAGCTGAGCTCTTCCCCCTTTGGAAAAGGGGGATCAAGGGGGATTTGAAACGGTGGCTTTGGCTACAAACTCCGTTATTTGCTTTGCCGCGGCTTCAAATCCCCCCTGCCCCCCTTTTTCAAAGGGGGGATTCAACGATTTTCACTTAAAATAAGGAATCCGGCTGAGCATCAAGCCGACGTAGGCCGCCGCGCTCATCAAGACCAGGTTGAGGATGGCGACCCCCCGCATCCGACCGACGATCTTATCGACCAGCTCGGCCGGGACCTGGTCTTCCATCGCCTTCTCGCCGGTGCCGGTGAGGCGGAGGGCCAAGCCGAAGCTCTGGTAAGCGGCCAGGATGTAGACCGGGAAAAAGATCAGCAGCTTGACGATCAAGACCGTCGAAACCTCGTTGAAGTACTGCATGCCCATGAAGATCTTATAATCGGTGAGGCGAATCGCACCGGTCACCACCATCAAGGACATCGTGAGCAGGAAAGTGATGTGGTAGAACTTGACGTGGCGGCGCAGGGCCTGGGTTCGGGCCTCGCCCTCGAGGTGCTTGTTGATCATCGGCACCGCGCCGAAGGCGAAATAAAAGGCCGCGCCCATGCCGACGGTCCAGCAGAGCAAGTGGGAGAGGATGAGTAAATAAGATTCGATGCTCACGGCTTGGGGGCTTCCTTCCCTTCGAACTTCTCGACGATTTCGACGCAGAACTTTTCCATCCGGTACATGTACATGAGGGCCAGGATCTGGGTGAACATCCAGAGCAGCATCGTTCCCAGGATCCAGCCGAGATGGCCGCGCAGGCCGGTCAGGCTGCGGTCGCCCATTCCGGTGTCGATGGCGATGCAGAACAGGACGAAGGTGCCCAGGTTGAGCAGGTTGAGCAGTATTTTCACGACTTGGCCTCCCACCCTTTTACCTCATTCACAAAGCGCTTTGGGTTTAGCGCCCGAGGGTTATAATTCGGCCATATCCTGGTCAAGTCAAAAGGAGGCCCCATGTCCCCTGGGTTGTTTCGAGCCGGTATCGGCTTGCTTTCAGCGCTCTGCATTCTAAGCTGCGCCAAGAAAAAAGAAGAGGCTCCGCCGGCGCCAAAGCCGGCGGCCGTCGCGACGCCGGCACCGGAAACGAAGCCGCCCGAGACCAAGCCTTCCGAAACCCAACCCAGCGCCGAAACCAAGCCGCTGGCCGCCGGCGCCAAGCCGGCCGAGGGCGCGCCCTGGATTCAAGTTCCTCTGGGCCTCGACACCCTGCTCAACTTCCCGGCCGACAACATCCCGACTCCCGAGAAAATCGAGCTCGGCCGCTTGCTTTATTTCGACAAACGGATCTCGCACGACGTGACGATCTCCTGCGCCACTTGCCACGACCCGGCCCGCGGCTGGACCGACAACCAGCCGGTCTCGACCGGCATTCACGGCCGCAAGGGAACACGCAGCGCACCGACCGTCATCAACTCCACTTATTATTTGGTTCAATTTTGGGACGGCCGGGCCAAGAACCTCGAGGAGCAGGCCTTGGGTCCCATCGTCAACCCCTCGGAGATGGGCAGGGGCAAGCATGAGGAGATGATCGCCACCCTGACCGGCATCCAAGCCTATAAGCCGCTCTTCCAAAAGGCCTTCGGCGATCCCAACATCACCAAGGAGCGGGTCGCAATGGCCATCGCCTCCTTCGAGCGGACCGTTCTCGGCGGCAACTCCAAGTTCGACCGTTACGGCAACGGCGACAAGACCGCGATGAACGAGTCGGAGATCCGCGGCCAAGAGCTCTTCTTCGGCAAGGCCAACTGCACTAAGTGCCACGTCGGCACCAATTTCAGCGACAGCGACTTCCACAACTTGGGCGTCGGCATGAAGGCGCTGAAGCCGGACTTCGGCCGCTTCGAGGTGACCAAGGACGAGAAGGACAAAGGCGCCTTCAAGACGCCTTCGGTCCGCGACGTCACCCGCACTGCGCCCTACATGCACGACGGCTCGATCAAAACTTTGGAAGAGGTCGTCGAGCTCTACGACAAGGGCGGCGAGCCCAACAAATGGCTGGATTTCCGGGTGGTGAAGCTGAACCTGACGCCGCAGGAGAAAACCGACTTGGTCAATTACATGAAGGCCTTGGATAGCGAGCCTTATCCGATGGTGCCGGAGCCGACGGGGTTTCCGCAGTGAGTTGTCATTTCCGCTCCGGTATCAGATTGAGCCGTTCGGCGATCCAGTATTTGATCAAGGCTTGCCGAGTGAGGCCCAATTCCCGCGCCTTGAGGTCGACACGGCGAAGGATCGGAGGCGGAAAGTCAATGTTCACCCTCTTGGTCTTAGTGTCCAGCAAGTCGGCGATATCGTGATTCTCGAAATAGGCGTCGAACTCGGCGGCGTTCTTGGGCTTCTTAGAGGCTTTTTTCATAAAGCTGAATCTCCTTTTCACGCGACCGCCGGCAACTGATGATGCGAATTCGCCCCGCTCTCAGCGTAAAGATGCAGGTATAAAGCTTGCCTTCCAAGGGGCCGATGATAGCAAAGCGGTCTTCATACTCGTGGCGGGCGGCGAATTCAACCGCTGGCCCTTGCCACAACAGTCTCGCTTTTTCGAAATCGATGCCGTGTTTTTCAAGATTTTTTCGGCTTTTCGGGGCATCAAATTCGAATTCCACTTAGAAAATATACAAAAATGGTATATTTTTTCAATCCACAATTGGGATTACCCGCAAGAAGGAAAAGCAAGGGCGGCGAGCCCAACAAATGGCTGGATTCCGGATGGTGAAGCTGAACCTGACTGGATTCATGGCCGCTGGCTTATTTGCTTGTTTTGCGACCTTGCTCGTCATTCGATTCTTGATGATGTTTTTGCTCGCCGGAAGGAATGTCCGTGGGGCCGGCTGCGGCGT
>DATEDP010000121.1 GCA_035281585.1 bacterium | reverse complement strand
CATGAAGGGCGGGAAGCTCCAGGCCATCTTGGTCAACGCCGGCTGCGCCAACGCCGCGACCGGCACCCAGGGCTTGAAAAACGCCTTCGCTTCGGCCAAGGCGGTCGCCCGGGCCCTGAAGATTTCGGAGAGCGAGGTCTTGGTTAGCTCCACCGGCAAGATCGGCGTCCAGCTCCCGATCCAAAAAATCGAGTCGGCCTTGCCCAAGGCCGTCAAAGGCCTGAGCGCCCGCGGCTTTGAGGCGGCGGCCCGGGCCATCATGACCACCGACGCCTTCCCCAAGGTCCACGTCGTCCGAGGCAAAATCGGCGGCAAAAGCTACACGGTGGCCGGCCTAGCCAAGGGCGCCGGGATGATCGAGCCCCATATGGCGACGATGCTGGCCTATGTCTTCACCGATTTGGACCTGCCGGCCGGTGCCTTGAAGCGAGCCTTCAAGAAGGCGGTCGACTTAAGTTTCAACGCGATCAGCGTCGATGGCGATACTTCGACCAACGACACCGCGCTGCTGTTGGCCTCGGGGGCTTCAGGGTTGAGTCCCAAGCCAGGTAGCCCGGATTTTAGGCGCTTCGAAAAGGACCTCTTGGAAGTTTGCCAAAGACTGGCTTGGATGATGGTTCAGGACGGGGAGGGGGCCACCAAGGTCGCCCAAATCCAGGTCCGGGGAGCCAAAACCCCGGCCTCGGCCAAGAAAATTGCGTACACCATCGCCCGCTCCCCCCTGGTGAAGACCTCCTTCTTCGGCGAGGACCCCAACTGGGGCCGGGTTTTTGCCGCGGTGGGCTATTCCGGCGAAACCTTTGACCCTTCCCGAGTCGATATCTTCTACGGCTCCGTGGCCTTGGTGAAGAACGGCGCCCCGACCGCTCCCGCCAACCGGGAGAAGGCCCACCGGCTCATGCTGGCGGACCATTTCCCGGTGATCGTGGACTTGAAGCAGGGCCGGGGCGAGGCCGAAGTTTGGACTAGTGATCTCGGCCACGGCTATGTCAAAATCAACGCCGAATATAACTAGGACCTGACGCGCTCGGGTCCTAAAATAGGGGTCCCCGCCGTGTCCAAATTCAAGCTAGGCAACATCAATGAGCTGATGGCGAAGTACAGTGACGTCGTGCTCGCCGTCTTGGTCGTCGCCGTCATCGGGATGATCATCATTCCGCTCCCGACCTGGCTGATCGACATCCTCCTGACCATCAACATCACCATCGGAATCCTGATCTTGTTGGTGGCTTTGTATGTTTCCGACGCCCTGAAAATCGCGTCCTTTCCGACTTTGCTCTTGATCACGACGATTTTCCGCTTGGCCCTGAACATTTCCTCGACCCGCTTGATCCTCTCCCAAGGCCACGCCGGCGAGGTCATCGAGGCCTTCGGCTCCTTCGTCTTGGGCGGCACCTCGATGAAATCGATGGTCGTCGGCATGGTCATCTTCCTGATCATCACCTTGGTCAACTTCATCGTCATCGCCAAAGGCGCCGAGCGCGTCTCCGAAGTCGGCGCCCGGTTCACCTTGGATGCCATGCCCGGCAAGCAGATGTCGATCGACGCCGACTTGCGGGCCGGTATCATCAACATGGAGCAGGCGATGGAGCGTCGCGAGATCCTCCAGCGCGAATCCCAGATGTACGGCGCGATGGACGGCGCCATGAAGTTCGTCAAAGGCGATGCCATCGCTGGCATCATCATCTGTCTCATCAACCTCATCGGCGGTTTCATTATCGGCGTCATGATCCGGGGCATGGACATGGTCAAGGCGATCACGACCTACTCGCTGCTTTCGATCGGCGACGGCTTGGTCTCGATGATCCCGGCCCTGGTCATCTCGATCGCCGCCGGTATCGTCACCACCCGCGTCGCTTCGGCCAACAAGGAGTCCAACCTCGGCAACGAAATCGTCAGCCAAGTCACGGCCTATCCCAAGGCCATCATGATCGTGGCCGGTCTTCTGGTCATCTTGGCCCTGGTCCCGGGGCTGCCCAAGATCCCCTTCCTGATCCTGGCCGCCGTCTTGGGAACCGTGGCTTTCTATTTGAAGAAGGGCAAGACCGAAGAAGCCCAAGACATCGCCGACCTCCCCAAGGAAGAAGTCGTCAAGCGGGCGGTCGAGAAGCACGGCGACGTCCTGCCCTTCATCATGCCGGCGCCGATCTCGCTCGAAGTCGGCGAGTCCATCATCCCCTTCGTCGACGACAGCCAGGACGGCGGGCGCTTCATCAATGAGCTGATCCCGCTGCTCCGCCACGGCCTTTATTACGAATTGGGCGTCAATTTCCCGGGCATCCAGGTCCGCGGTCAAAACGTCGACATGGAGCCGGAGAGCTACGTCATCAACATCAATGAAGTGCCGGTGGCCAAGGGCCGGGTTTATCGCGGCTGCATCTTGGTCGGCGAGCCGCTGGAGCAGCTTTCGCTCTTCAACATCGAGGGCACCGAGACCATCCACCCGATCGACGGCTCGATCGTCACCTGGATCAATGAGGAGTTCAAAGACGTGGCGGTCCAGGCCGGCTTCCGGATGTGGGACGTGGCCGAGTACCTGATCCTCCACCTATCCTACATCCTGCGCAAGCACGCTCACGAGTTCCTCGGCCTCCAAGAGATCCAGAACATCCTCAATGAGCTCGAGAAGAGCCATCCGGCCCTAGTCAAGGAGCTGGTGCCCAAGGTCATCACCGTTCTTCAGCTCTCCGAGATTTTTCAGCGCCTGATTCAGGAAGAGATCGCGATCCGCGATCTCAAGACCATCTTCTCGACCCTGGCCCAATGGGCCGAGGTCGAGCGCAATACCTTGATGCTGACCGAGCACATCCGTTCGGGCTTGAAGCGTTACATCACCCATAAATACGCGGGGCACTCCAACACCATGGCGGTCTATCTCCTGGACCCCGAGATCGAGGATCTGGTCCGCAACGCGATCCGCACGACCGAAAAGGGGAACTACCTGGCTCTCGAGCCGGAAACGACCCAAGAAATCGTCGAAGCCGTCGGCAAAGAAATCGCGTCGCACCCTTTCCCGCCCGGGGCCCGACCGCCGGTGATCCTGACCACCGCCGAAATTCGCCGTTACTTCCGCAAGATCATCGAGCTCGAATTTCCCCAACTCTCGGTGCTCTCTTATCAAGAACTCTCGGAAAATCTTCGAATCCAGCCCATTGCTCGGGTGGGCTTGCAGCGAGCCTAAGGTGAGCAATCACCAGGCTGTTGCACTCGCTTTGGGCAGGCAAACCTCAAAGACTTGGGCATTGGGGCGAGCAGATCTCTAAGTATCTTAAGTTATTCAATAAAAATATTATTATAAATCAAGTATTTGGCCCAATTCTTGCTTTTAAATACCCACATGCAAGGGATCACTTTTCAGCAGAGTGTCCGAGCGGCCCTCGCTTTAATCGCAATGATGGGTACGATGCTCGGTTTGAACCTCACCCTCGCCCAAGCAAAGTTGGAGCCGCCGGTCGAATCGCGCTCGCTCACGATTTGGAATAGGCCGGTGGAATATCGGCTGCTCATTCAAGAGAATTCGGCTTTGAAATTCGACGGCGAAGCTTTCGTCAAAACCCACGAGGGTCGGCGGGTTAATTATGTAAGCTTGAATAGGGCATTCCTAAAAAAAGAAGCCGAAGACCTTTTTCTCCGCTTTGAAAAAACAGGGGAATCCATGACGGGCTTTCCTATTCCGGCAAAAAATCAACTCATGACTTTGGAGAGAGAGTTGATGATTTCCCAAGGCCATGTCCTTAGCGTTGGCGCGAAAAATAGCCTCAGGGCCTTGCAACTTCATTTCGAGGCCCTCGCCTGGAATCCAGTGTATCGCGATGCCCTTCAGGGCGCTGCCTCTCGGCAAGCCGCCTTGAATCGATTCACGGAAAAATTCATTCAAATTCGGAGCCGCGCCATCGAGTACCACGAGGCTTCCCATTTGATCGACATCGCCGAAGCTGTGGAAACGGAGTCTCAGGCCTTTGAAAAATACACGGAGCTCAATGCCTTCTATACCGAGCTTGCTTACGGAGATAACCCCTATGATGTCTTGTCCCAGGGGCTCGTGGGCTTGAGGGATGAAATGAATCGAGGCGGATCCGTCGATTACAGTTTGGAGAAGGTCTTGGCCATCCTTCGATTTTTGCGGGAATGCCCGCTTTACGCCAAAGCTTTCCGGGGGCCGATGGCCAAGTGCTGCTTGGAGATTTTGGCCCGGCTGCAGCGGCGGGATTTGATCCTTGCGGGGGAGACCTTGTACCGGGAAAACACCGGTCATTTTCGCTTAGCCTTGGTTTCCATGAGATAATTTCAATTCCGGCTTTCAAAAAACTAAAACCAACTTGCGACGTTCTTTTGATGATCCATAATAGTCAATGGAATGGAACGTCCGACTTTAAAATTAACGTTGTCGCTGATTTTAGCCTTCCTCTTCATGGCGGTTGGCCCCTCTTATCTCATGTCGTGCAAATGGGGGATGAAGGGTTGTGCGGATTGTTGCCCCAAAGTTCGAGCGGAAACGTCGGTCGGGGCGACGTTGGATGCCGCTTGCTGCGTCGTTTCCCAGAAAACCATTCCCGCTTTTGTCTCCGCGGCCAAAAATGCGGGCGATGCCTTCTTTGCAAAAAATGTCGGTTGGGTGGGGCGATCCGGTTTAGAGCCGCCTGTCGCGTTCTTGGCCGCATATCCAACCGTCTCAAGCATCCCATCTTATCCGCATCTACCCCTCTTTCTCTCTAAAAATAGCCTGCTGATTTAGCGATTCCCTCCTCATTTTTGTCTTCGGATTTAATTTTAAAAGGAGAAATTTATGAAACGCATTGCCACAACAATGACGTCCGTCATCTTCGGAAGCTTATTCCTGACTTCTGTCGCGATGGCGGGCCTGGATTATACGAGGTACAACGAGAGCTTCCGTGCCGAGAAGGAAGCAGCGCCGTCTCCTGAGGAAGGGAAGCACTTCCAACATAAAAGCAAATACGAGCGAGAGCAGCCCGAAGGGACGCTTGTGCCGCAAAGCGACTCCCAGCGACCGAGAGAGAAGCCGGCCAATAAATACGATCGTCGTAATTGGGACTCCACTCAGTAAATGGTAAAAGCGCCCCGCTTTTGGCGGGGCGCTTTTATTTTGACAATGGCAGGGACCCGCTCATAAGCTGGTGCTTGCTCGGGTGGAGGAGGTTTCATGTCGCGGCAAAAAAGCCTGAGCGAGAAGGTTCTCGGTTTCAATTGGGAAGATCACCTGCCTCATAGGATCGACGAGCACGAACAAATCGAACTTTCCAGCTTCGACCAAGCGATGGAGTTTCACCGCGAAAACTACGCCCGGGTTTTCACGCTGGAGGGCCAGGAAATGCCCTTCCTCGAGGACCCCTTCACCGAGTTCAAGCAAAAATATTACCGGGAGGTCGGGGATTTCATGGTGTTCCGGCGCGATTCCAAGGTCATCGGCGTCTACACCGGAACCCTCATCGATTGGAGCACCTACTATCACCGGAACCTCTACTTTTTGTCGGAATTCCAATCCCAAGGCCGCGGCACCAAGATCCAGGACTTCGTTCATCAAATTTTGCGGAATTTCGGCGTGGTGAAAACCGAAGCCGACATTTCCCCTTCCAATCTGGCCCAAGTCAAGATGCTCAACCGCGCCGAATACAACATCGCCGGCGTGAATTATTCGGAGCGCTGGGGTGTCTTGGTTCGCTTCTGCAAATTCTTGAATCCCAGGAACGAGAAGGCCTTCTTGGACCGCTTCTGTTACGGAGTGAAGCCCCAGCTCCGCTCCTCCGAGAATCCCCCCTTTGAAAAAGGGGGGTAGGGGGGATTTGAAGCGGTCGTAGGAATACCCATGCAGGTTCTGGGGCTTGCCATGTCTTTAAATCCCCCCAGCCCCTCTTTTTCAAAGGGGGGTGTGCATTAAAAATCCGACGAAAGATCAGACAAAGGGATGGACGAGCAGCTCCTCGGGCAGCTTTTCGGCGCCCCGAAGCCGGGCCCGGCCGAAGGTCAGTGGAAGCCTCCGCGGGCAGACGGCTTTGGCTATGAAGATCCGGCTCGCCAGCGAAGGCGGAGTGATGTCGGCATAGCGAGTCTCCGGCTCGGCCCGGCCCGGGGTTTCGGGCGCCGAAGCGAACGCCGAGTGAGCTCCCTCCAGCCAGCGGCCGATCTTTTCCCTGCTCTCGGGCCGGAAATTCATCGCCTGGTGATAGGAGGGGTTGGGAGCGAAGGGCGGCGCTTCGGTTTCGGTTTTTTCGCCCAGCAAGAATCCATACATTTGCAGAAATTCACGGGATGCCTTACGGGTGGCGTCCTCCGGGCTCCAGCCCGCGCCGGTGCCATAGGCGAAAAGCACCTCCTCGCTCAGGGGGAAGGCGAAAAGGCCGTGGACGAAGATCGGGCAGGGATCTCGAGGCGAGGCGAACGCGTACATCCGGAAGCGATATCTCGGATCGGTCACCGGCGGCTCGAAAGCGATCGCGGCCGGCTGGATTTGGCCGTACCAGGAACGGAGGAGCCGGTCTCGCTCCACCAATTCCAATTGGGCGTTTCGGCAAGCCGATCCCCAGTCGCGATGGGCGGCGACGCCGTTGGATTTGGAATATTGCCAAATCGCGGGAGTCTCGCTCGACGGGAATAAATCCGAGCTGGAGATGCGGCCAGTTGGCCGGTCGTCTTGGTCCTTGAGTTCGAAATCGCCTCCTTCCCGGTTTTCGGCCTCGAGGATGCCGACCCTCTCCAACAGCTCGAAGTAGCATCGCAAGAGTTGGGGCTCGTCGAAATCGGCCGCCGCGGCAAAGACCCGTCCGTACCGGGGATGATCGGCGGTCAGTCCCGTCAAAAGGAGCCGGGCGCTCGGGGTTTCGGCGACTTCCTCGTAGAGCTCCGGTTTTTTCCAGTCCCCCGGCAAGGGGTGGGCGTCGGACAACTCATCGAGCGAGCTCATGAAAGCGAGCCCACCCGGGCCGCGAAGCTTTCGTAAAATCCGAAGGCCCGGTTCAAGACCTCGACGGCTTGGTCGGGCTTGACGCCGGGACTCATGAGCCGATCGATGACGTCGATGTCTTCGCGGGTGTGCTCCTTGTCGAGCTCGCTGTGCTTGCCGACCACGCTCATCGAGCTGGCCGGAATCCCGCAGTTTCTTTCGAGCAAGGCCAGCCATTGGGGGCCGGCGATAACGGTGAAATATTCGGAAAATAGGATGTAGGCCAGATAGAGGAGGGGGTCCCGCTCGATGACTTGGCCGATGTATTCGACCAATTGCCGCATCGGGTCCACCAGCTCGGCGGGCAGATCTTTTTCGGCGCTTCGCCGCGAAAGATTCTTCATGTCGTCCTCGGCCCAGGCGTCGTGACCGACCTCCTCCTCGATTTTGGCCGCAAAAAATTCGGCCAAGGCGGCTTGCTCCCGTTGCCGGCTGAGGAGCAGGGCCCGTTTCAAATGGATCGGCGTGTGGCTGACCAAATAGCGAATATTGGCCAAGTATTGATGGATTTGCTTGGCGGTCAAGGTGCCGTCCACCGCGTTCAAGTAAAGCGGGCTGCTGGTTTTGATCTTCTCGAATCTATCCTCGATTTCCGATTTCAACAGGTCTCCGATCATGGGGCCTCCCATTTTGAAAAAGAAGAGTCCCAATCATTGAGATCCGTGATTGGGAAATGACCGGGACTCTTCCGGTTTTTGACATTCGAGCCCTCATTTCATTGAGGTGACTATAAGGTTGCCAGTGCGAATGACTTTCTCATGGTTTCCCCTCCTTTCCGAGCGAGACCTGTTTTCGTTTGGGGCCTAGAAAGTCATCAACGCGAATGATTTTTTCATTGCATCCTCCTTTCGGTTCAAATTTTTTGGGAATCTTGGGGGATTAAAAAGTCGCTAGCGCGAAACAAATCTTCATGGCTTTCTCCTTTCTGCTTTGAGGTTGTTAGGGAAATACCCTTCAACGGACAAAACAGCCGTGCAGCTCACAAGGGCCCGAGCCCTTACCACTTGGAGAATGAATGAATTGTCTGCTTAGGAGAGAGCGAGCGGTGTTTCCTTACTCCTTCGCTGTCCAGAAATTCTACAGAAGCCCCCGGCGAAAAGAAAAGCGGAAAAATACAAAAGATTGCACGGTCCGATGCCTTTGAAATGACTTATTTATTTAAGTAAATTTTTCGGTATGTACATATATAATGCTAATTGACAATCCCCAGGGCCCATAGTACTCAGCAGGCCGCTTTACTAGGAAGCGAATGACTTAAGCCTTTGAAATCGAGCTTTTATGCCAGTACCTAAACGAAGAAAGTCCAAGTCCCGCCGCGACATGCGCCGCGCCACTCACAAACTGACGGCGGTCAATCCCTCGGGTTGCCCGCGCTGCGGAGCGCCTCGCCTTCCGCACCGAGTTTGCATTCATTGTGGCTTTTACAAGAACGTCGACGTCTTGAGGCTCGAAGAAAATATCTAAACCAGCGCCCGAGGTTTCCATGTCCCTGGACAAGAAAATCAAGCAGATCATCGCCGAGCAATTGGGACTGAACGAGGACGAGGTCGCCGACGGCGCCTCTTTGCTCGACGATCTCGGCGCCGACTCGCTCGATATCGTCGAGCTGGTCATGGCGATGGAAGAAGAATTCGAAATGGAGATCCCCGACGAGGACGCCGAGAAGATCGTCACGGTCAAGGACGTCATCGACTACGTGAAGCGGCGGTCTCAAGAAAGCTGAGATAAGCGCTGAAATGAAACTCGTGATCGCCTCCGACCATGGGGGCTTCCATCTCAAGCAATCCATCCTCAAGCTTCTCGATTCACGAAAAATTTCCTACGTCGACTTGGGCGTTGCCTCCGAGGACTCGGTCGATTACCCCGATTATGCCGCCAAGGTCGCCGAGAGCCTGGCCAAGCACGAGGTCGACGGCGGCATCCTGGTCTGCGGCACCGGCATCGGCATGGCGATTACCGCCAATAAATACAAGGGAGTAAGGGCGGCGGTGGTGACCGACCCTTTCACCGCCCAGATGAGCAAGGAGCACAACGACGCCAACGTCATCGCGCTGGGCGGTCGGGTGCTCGACGACGCCAAAGCGGCGGCGGCCGTCCAAGCCTGGCTGGACGCGAAATTCCAGGCCGGCCGTCATCAACGGCGCCTTGAAAAGATCGCCGAAATCGAGAATAAGAATTTTAAATAGCGGAAGCGGGGCTGAAGCCCCTGGCTACGGGATCCTGTAGCAAGGGCCTTTAGGCCCGCTTCCCCCAACAGGAGCCGCCCGTGACCATCCTCAAGGAATACGACCCCCAAATCTTCGACTCGATCCAAGGCGAGCTCGACCGGCAGGAATACAAGCTGGAGATGATCGCCTCCGAGAACTTCGTCTCCAAAGCGGTTCTGGAGGCGGCCGGCTCGGTCATGACCAACAAATACGCCGAGGGCTATCCCGGTCGCCGCTACTACGGCGGTTGCGAGTTCGTCGATCGGGCTGAAAACCTGGCGCTGGAAAGGGTCAAGAAGCTCTTCGGCGCCGAATACGCCAACGTCCAGCCCCATTCCGGCTCCCAGGCCAACATGGCGGTCTATTTCAGCTTCCTCAAGCCCGGCGACAAGGTCATGGGCATGAACCTTTCTCATGGCGGCCATCTCACCCACGGCTCACCGGTCAATTTCTCGGGTCAGCTTTACAATTTCGTCGCCTATGGGGTCGATCCCAAGACCGGCCGCATCGATTACGACCAGTGCATGGACCTGGCCAAGAAGGAAAAGCCGAAGATGATCACCGTCGGCGCCTCGGCCTATTCACGGAACATCGACTACAGGAAGTTCCGCGAGATCGCCGACGCCTGCGGCGCTTTCCTCTTCGCCGACATCGCCCATCCGGCCGGCCTGATCGCCAAGAAGCTGCTCGACGATCCGATCCCGCATTGCCACGTCGTGACCTCGACGACCCACAAGACGCTGCGGGGACCGCGGGGCGGGCTCATTTTGATCGGCAAGGACTTCGACAATCCCTTCGGCCAAGTCGCTCCCAAGTCGGGCCGGGTCAAGAAGATGAGCGAGCTGATCGACTCGATGGTGATCCCGGGGATCCAGGGCGGGCCGCTGATGCACATCATCGCGGCCAAGGCCGTGGCTTTCAAAGAGGCGCTGGAGCCGACTTTCGGAGCCTATGCCCAGCAGATCATCAAAAACGCCCAGGCCCTGGCCGAGGCCCTCTTGGCCAAGGACTACAAGATCATCTCCGGCGGCACCGACAACCACCTGATCCTCATCGACCTCCGGAACAAAGGCATCACCGGCAAGGACGCCCAGCACGTCTTGGAAGAGGCCGGCATTACGACCAACAAGAATTCGGTGCCTTTCGACGACCAGTCGCCGCTGATCACCAGCGGCGTCCGGATCGGGACGCCGGCGCTCACCACCCGCGGCTTCAAGGAAAACGAGCTGCGCCAGATCGCGGGCTGGATCGACCAGGCCCTTTCGAAGCCGCAGGACTCGGCTTTGCATAAGAAGATCCAGGGCGAGATCAAAGAGCTTTGCTTGAAGTTTCCTTTGTACCGGTAACGAATTCCCTCCCCTTTGTAAGGGGAGGGTTAGGGGGGGTGGAACGGTAGCGTCTTAGAAGTCGCAGGAGTTCTACCTCCCCCCGCCCCCTCCTTACAAAGGAGGGGGAGAGTCAAGATTATGAAGTGTCCCTATTGCGGCGATCCTGAAAGCAAGGTCATCGATTCCCGAGTCAGCAAGGACGGGGGGATGATTCGGCGTCGCCGCGAGTGCGAGGTTTGCGCCAAGCGCTTCACCACCTACGAGCGGGTCGAGGAGATGTTGCCGCTGGTGGTCAAGAAGGACGGCCGCCGCGAGCCCTACGATCGGGCCAAGGTGATCACCGGCTTGAAGAAAGCCTGCGAAAAGCGGCCGATCTCGGTCGAAACCATCGAGAAGACGGCCAGCGACATCGAGACCGCGCTGCTCGAGGCCGGCGAGCCCGAGGTTCCCTCGAGCCGGGTCGGTGAGCAGGTGATGCAGGCGTTGAAGGAGCTCGACGAGGTCGCCTACATTCGTTTCGCCAGCGTCTACCGCTCTTTTAAGGACGTGGGCGAGTTCGTCGACCTAATCAAGAAAATATAATAGCGTCATCCCTCGGGATGACATTGGCCGTTATGAAGAAATCCCGATTTTCCGCCGAAGACGCGAAATGGATGAGCTTGGCGGTCGCCGAAGCCCTCAAGGCCCGGGGCCGGACCTCGCCCAATCCCATCGTCGGCGCGGTCTTGGTTCGGGCCGGCAAGCTCTTGGCCAAGGGCCATCACCGCCGGGCCGGACTGCCCCACGCCGAGATCGAGGCCTTGCGCCGGGTGAAAGACCCCCGCGGGGCCACCCTCTACGTCACCCTTGAGCCTTGCTGCCATGCGGGCAAGCGCACGCCGCCCTGCACCGACGCCATCGTGCCTTCGGGGATCCGCCGAGTGGTCGTCGGCGCCGTCGACCCCAACCCCAAGGTTGCGGGGAAGGGGATACGCCTCTTGCAGCGGGCGGGGATCCGGGTCGACCTCGGTCTGCTCCGCGAGGAATGTGAGGAGCTCAACCCTTTTTTCAATCACTGGATCGTCACCGGCCGGCCCTACGTCATCTTGAAGGCGGCGGCTTCGCTCGACGGCCGAGTGGCTTTGGCCAACGGCCGCTCCCGTTGGATCAGCGGCGAGGCTTCGCGGTCCCGAGTCCATCAATTGCGGGGCGAGGTCGACGGCGTCCTGGCCGGCATCGGCACGGTCCAGGCCGACGACCCGCGGCTGACCGCAAGATCGGGCGGGGCGGCCCGCCAGCCGGTCCGCATCATCCTGGACCCGCTCTTTCGCATCTCACCCCAGGCTCGGGTGCTGAATGACGATTCCGGCGGGCCCTGTTGGATCGTGGTCCGGCCGAGCCGAATTTCCGCGGCCAAGCGGGCCCGGCTCGAAAAAAAAAATGCCGAAATCCTGGCGGCGCCGCTTTTGGCCGGCGGGCAAATCGACCTGAAGCGCTTGTTGAACCAGCTCGGCAAACGCGGTTTGACCAGCCTGCTGGTCGAGGGCGGTCCCGGGGTCTGGACCGGCTTTTACCGCCAGAAGGCCTTCGAGGAACTATGGACTTTTCTGGCCCCGAAGTTTCTCGGCGCCGACTCCAAGCCGATGATCGGCGCCTTAGCCCTTCGTTCCCTGGCCTCCGCTTCCCTGAAACTTTCGGGGGTCGAGGTCCTCGGCGAGGACGTCTTGCTGGTTTATTCACGCTAGGTTTTCCCCCATCCCAGAATCAGGCTTCGCCCGATTGCGGCCGTGCATTCTCCGCCTTACCTTGTCGGGAATGAAGGCCGCCGCTCCGGTTCATCGACGATGGGAGGCCCTGAGCGTCTCGGCCGAAGATTTTCTGCCCGAAAAGTACGAATACCCCTCCCTAAAAAAGGCAGCCGCGGGATGCCGCGGCTGCCCCCTCTTTAAGCGCGCCACCCAAACCGTCTTCGGCGAGGGTTCGCTTCGCGCGAAGGTGTTTCTGGTCGGCGAGCAGCCGGGCGATCAAGAGGACAAGGCCGGCCGGCCCTTCGTCGGCCCGGCCGGCAGAATCATGGAAAAGGCCCTGCTCGAAGCCGGGCTGGAGCGCTCGGAGATCTACGTCACCAATGTGGTGAAGCACTTTAAATGGCGCCCCCAAGGCGACAAGCGAATCCATGAAAAGCCCGACTCCGCGGAAATCGCCGCTTGCAAGCCGTGGCTCAAGGCTGAGCTTGAATTGATCCAGCCCGAGATCCTGGTTTGCTTGGGTGTCACCGCGGCCGAGGCGGTCCTCGACCGCAAGGTGACGATCAAGCGGGAGAGGGGGCGTTTCTTTCGGACCGACTTCTCCGCGGCGACCTATGTCACGGTCCACCCTTCCTCGCTGCTCCGCCAGCCCGATTCCGAGTCCCGGCGGAAGGCCTACCGCGAGTTCCTAGCCGACATGAAAAAGGTTCGCCGGCGGCTTGAAATGTAGCCTTGACCCCTTGTCCGGGCCTGGCTAGCCTCGATCCTTCGCATGTTCACTGGAATCGTCGAAGGCGTCGGCCGCATCAAAAAAGTTGAGTCCCAGCCCAGCCATACCCGGCTGGAAGTGGAGAGCCCCTTTTCGCTGAAGGACACCAAGGTTGGCGACTCCATCGCGGTCAACGGCTGCTGCCTGACCGCCACGAAGATTCAAGGAAAGACCTTTAGCGCCGATGTCTCACCGGAAACTTTAAGTTTGACCAATATCGGGGAATTGAAAGTCGGGGGCCGCGTCAACCTCGAAAGGCCGCTCCGCCTCTCCGACCGTCTTGGCGGGCATCTCGTCCAGGGCCATGTGGACGGTGTCGGGAAGCTCGTCAAAAAGGCCTTCGTCAAGGCCAAGCCCGAGGGTTACTGGCTGCTCGAGGTCGAGGTTCCGAAGCACCTTCGGGTCTATATGGTCGACAAGGGTTCGGTCACCGTGGATGGGATCAGCTTGACCGTCAACCGGACCCGGGCCGGCCGGATCTCGCTTTGTATCATCCCCCACACTCAGGAGCGAACCACCCTGGTCGACAAGGAAGTTGGAGCCCTGCTTAACCTTGAGGCGGATATCCTCTTGAAATACCTTGAGAAAATGTTTAAAGCTCAAGCCAGAAAGCGAAAGTGAATTTATGACGGATATCATGGAGTTCCACCGCAGCTTCGAGAAGGTGAAGGCGGCTCTCGACGATTTCAAGGCCGGCAAGATGGTCATCCTGGTCGATGACGAGGACCGGGAGAACGAGGGTGACTTGGCCATGGCCGCCGAGTCCATCACGCCCGAGGCCATCAATTTCATGGCCCGTCATGCCCGGGGGCTGATCTGCCTCTCGCTCACCGAGGACAAGTGCCAGGCCCTCCAGCTGCCGATGATGGTTCAGGACAACAGCTCGCTCTACAACACCGGCTTCACCGTCTCGATCGACGCCCGAGACAACACCACCACCGGAATTTCGGCGGCCGACCGGGCCGTGACCATCCTGACGGCGATCAAGGACGATTGCAAACCCGAGGAGCTGGCTCGACCCGGCCATATCTTCCCGCTGCGGGCCCGCAAGGGCGGGGTGCTGGTCCGGACCGGCCAAACCGAGGGCTCGGTCGACTTGGCCCGCATGGCCGGCATGAAGTCGGCGGCGGTGATCTGCGAGATCATGAACGAGGACGGCACCATGGCCCGGATGCCGGACCTGGAAAAATTTTCGGCCGAGCACGGCATCGGCATCGTTTCGGTCGCCGATCTGGTCCGCTACCGACTGCAGCAGGAGAGCCTGGTCCGCTTGGCCAGCGAGGCCGAGCTGCCCACCGCCTTCGGCGACTTCCGCATCAAGGTCTTCGACAACGACGTCGACAAAAATCACCACGTTGCCTTGGTCAAAGGCGAGATCCAGCCCGAGGACGAGGTCCTGGTCCGGGTCCACTCCGAGTGTCTGACCGGCGACGCCTTCGGCTCGATGCGCTGCGATTGCGGCGCCCAGCTCCACCGCTCGATGGAGATGGTCAGCGAGGCCGGGAAGGGCGTGATCCTCTACATTCGGCAAGAAGGCCGGGGCATCGGCTTGCCGGCCAAGATCAAGGCCTACACTCTTCAAGAAGAGGGCTTGGATACGGTCGAGGCCAACGAGAAGCTCGGCTTCAAGCCCGACCTGCGGGACTACGGCATCGGCGCCCAGATCCTGGTCGCCCTCGGCGTCCGCAAGATCCGGCTGATGACCAACAATCCGAAGAAGATCGTCGGCCTCGAAGGCTACGGCTTGAGCATCGTCGAGCGGGTTCCGATCGAGATTCCGCCGAACCGCTCCAACCTCCACTATTTGGCGACGAAAAAAGATAAGCTGGGGCATTTGCTAAAGAAGGTATAATGAAGACGCCCTCTCCCCTTGCGGGAGAGGGCGCCCCGAAGGGGCGGGAGAGGGGTGGTGGCGCTAAGACAATGCCGCTTTTGCCGCACCCCCTCTCCCGTCTCCGGCTAAAGCCGGAGCCACCCTCCCCCGCGAGGGGGGAGGGTAATTTGGAGTGAAGAAGATTTTAGATGGGAAAGACCGAGCTATCTTTGAAAGACCTCAATGCCCGCGGCCTGCGGATCGCAGCGGTGGCGAGCCGCTACAATCCGAAGGTGGCCGACGGCCTGCTCAAAGGCGCCTTGCTGGCCCTCCAGGAGCTGGGCCTGGCCGAGACCGAGATCGAGATCTTTCGGGTGCCCGGCGCCTTTGAGCTGCCGCTGCTGGCCCAGCAACTGGCTCAGACCCAAGGATTCGACGCCGTCGTTTGCTTGGGCGTGGTCATTCGAGGCGACACCAGTCATTTCGATTACGTTTGCGAGGGCGTGACCCAGGGATTGATGCAGGCCATGCTCAAGACCGGGGTGCCGATGGCTTTCGGCGTCCTCACCACCGACAACGAGGCCCAGGCCCAGGCCCGATCCGGCGACGATGCCCACAACAAGGGCCGCGAGGCCGCGCTCACCGCCGTTGAGATGGCGGTGCTGGGAAAGAAGGTGCGCCGTGGGTAATCGCCGCAAAGCCCGCGAGGTCACGCTTCAGCTCCTCTACGAAACCGAGCTGGCCCAGAAATCGGGCAAGGAAGTCACCGAGCGTTTCTGGAAGGACCCCCACAGCCTGATCCTCGAGGACAGCGAGCTCAGCCCGGCCGCGATGGATGAGGTCAAGGCCTTCACCCGCCAAATCCTGGACGGGGTTTCGAGCAATGTCCGCGAGATCGACGGCCTGATCGAGGAGCATTCGACCCACTGGAAGGTCAGCCGGATGGCCTCGGTCGACCGGAATATTTTGCGGATGGCGGTTTTCGAGCTGCTCTACTGTCAGGATATCCCGGCCTCGGTCACGATCAACGAGGCCATCGAGATCGCCAAAAAGTACGGAACCGAGGAATCGGGCGCCTTCGTGAACGGCATCCTCGACCATATTGCGAAAGCCTTAAAAAAGATTTAAAAGCCTCTTAAGGACCATGATCCAGCTCAAGATCACCAGCGATCCGCTCGACGAGGTCGAAAACCATCTGGCGATGGTTTTGGCTTATGAGGACGTGCGGCCGCTTCGGGGCCAAGCCGGGATGGTCGATTGGCGGCTCAACGGCCGGCTTTCCGAGCTCATCCTAAGAGAGCGCTTCAACGGCCAGCACGGCGAAGCGCTGCTCATGCCCTTGCAAGGCCGGCTGCCGGCCAAGGAATTGATGGTTCTCGGCATGGGCGCCCGGGCTCAGCTTCAGGACCAAGATACTCCGCGCCACGTGTCCATGATCCTGGACAAGCTATTGCTCAAGAACAACCGATCCTTCAGCCTCTCCTTCAGCGACTTGGTTCACGGCATGTTCGAATGGCGCAACGCCGTCCGGCTCTTCATGTCGATGCTCTCGGGAAGGGAAGAGAGCTATCACGTCTCGATCGTCGAGCCCCGGGAATACGTCGACGACGCCCGCCGCCGCCACATGGACTTCGCCTTCGACGTCCAGGTGCAATACAGATAGCCTATCCCTATCTCATACCCACCAAGGAGGTTTGAGATTCCTCGTCGCTTCGCTCCTCGGAATGACATGGTGGCGAGAAGGCTTGCCTCCCGAGCCTCTCCCGGCCTAGTAATTTCCGCGATGACCAATCTCGCTCCCGTCATTTTGGCCCGCGATCTGCGCAAGAGCTTCGACGGCTTCGAGGCGGTGAAGAGCATCCGTTTCGACATCGCCCGCGGCGAGTGCTTCGGCTTCCTCGGGCCCAACGGCGCCGGCAAGACCTCGACGATGCGGATGATCTACTGTTTCTCGCCGGTCTCGGCCGGCCGGCTCGAGGTCTTGGGCATGGACGTGATGCGGGATGCCCGCAAGATCAAGGCCAAGCTCGGCGTGGTGGCTCAGGAGGACAACCTCGACCCCGACCTGACGGTTTTCCAGAACCTGATCCTTTACGCGTCTTATTTCGACATCCCGGCCGCCGAGGCCAAGAGCCGGGCCGAGGAGCTGCTGACTTTTCTCAGCCTCCAGGAAAAGCGCAACCAGAAGATCGACAAGCTCTCGGGCGGCATGAAGCGGCGCTTGATGATCGCCCGGGCCCTGATCAACCGGCCCGAAGTCCTGATCCTCGACGAGCCGACCACCGGCCTCGATCCCCAGGCCCGGCACCTCATCTGGGACAAGTTGCGGGCGCTCAAGGCCAGCGGCGTCACGATGGTTTTGACCACTCATTACATGGAAGAGGCCAGCCGGCTCTGCGACCGCCTGGTCATCATGGATCAGGGTCGGATCCTCACCGAGGGCGAGCCCGACCAGCTGGTCGAGAAATACGTCGGCCGGGAAGTCTTGGAGATCCGGGCGCCCAATGCCACTCTCCAGCCGCTCAAGCAGGCGGTCGATGCCGAGGACGGACGGGCCCAGCGCGAGACCGAGCTGGTCGGGGACACGCTCTATGTCTTGATCCGCGAACGGAACGGCGCCTTGCTCGAGAAGATGCCCGAGATCCAGCAGCTGGACTTCCATCTCCGGCCGGCTTCGCTGGAAGACGTTTTCTTGAAGCTGGCGGGAAGGGAATTGAGGGATTGATGTTCACCTACCGCATCTTCAAAGTCTGGCGGCGCGATTTCCTGGTTTGGCAGAAGTATTTCTTGGCCTCGCTGGCGGCCAATTTCGGCGAGCCTTTGCTCTACCTCTTCGCGATGGGCTATGGCCTGGGCCGGATGGTCCCCGAGATTCAAGGGATGAGCTACGTCGAGTTCATCGCGCCGGCCATCTTGATCACCACGGTGATGAACAGCTCCAGCTTCGAAACCACCTTCAGCTCCTATACCCGGATGGAGGTGCAGAAGACCTTCAACGGCATCGCCACCACGCCGGTCTCGATGAACGAGGTGGTCGGCGGCGAGATCCTCTGGGCCGCGACCAAGGCGATGGTCACCAGCAGCGTGATCTTCATCGTCTTGGCGATCTTCCGGCTCATCCCCTCGGTCTGGGTGGCTCTGGTGCCCTTGGTCATGGCGTGCACCGGCCTGCTCTTCGCCAGCCTCGGGATGCTGATGACCTCATTCGCCCGCTCCTACGATCACTTCACTTACTATTTCACGCTCTTCGTCTCGCCGATGTTCCTCTTCTCGGGGACCTTCTTCCCGCTCGACAACCTGCCCTCATGGGCCAAGACCTTGGCCTACTTCCTGCCGTTGACTTATCCAGTCCAGGTGGCTAGGCATCTCTTCGCCGGGCGCTTTTCGGGGATGGACGCCGTTTATCTCGGCGGAATGCTGCTGGCGGCCTTGGTGATCGGCTTGATCTCGGTGCGCCGCTTGGTGCGCCGTTTGGTGGTTTGATGTTTCAACAGCTCACCCAAAAATTCGGCGACGTCATCGACAAGCTCAAGGGCCGGGCCAAGCTCAGCGAGGCCAATATCGACGAGGCCCTGCGCCAGATCCGTCTCAACCTGCTCGAGGCCGACGTCAACTTCAAGGTCGTCAAGGAGTTCTGCGACAAGGTCAAGGTGAAGGCCCTGGGCGAGGAGGTCCATAAAAGCCTCACGCCGGACCGCCAGTTCGTGAAGATCTTCCACGACCAGCTGGTCGAGCTGATGGGGCAGACCGAGGAGCCGGCGCTCAATTTCAAGCCGCCGGTGGTCATCATGATGGTCGGCCTCCAAGGCTCCGGCAAGACAACCAGCGCCGCCAAGCTCGCTCGCTACTACAAGCAGGAAAAAAAGCGCTTCCCCTATCTGGTGCCGGCCGACGTCTATCGTCCGGCCGCCATCGACCAGCTCAAGACCCTGGCCGCCAAAATCGAAGTGCCGGTCTACGACACTCATCCCAAGGACGATCCGGTGAAGATCTGCCGCAAGGCCATCGAGATCGCGCAGGAGCGAGGCTACGACACCGTCATCCTCGACACCGCCGGCCGGATGCAGATCGACAAGGAGCTGATGAAGGAGTTGGAGCGGATCCGCGACAAGGTCGAGGTCCATCACAGCTTGCTGGTCGTCGACTCGATGGTCGGTCAGGAAGCGGTCAACGTCGCCAAGAGCTTCCACGACCTGCTCAAGATCAGCGGCGTGGTCTTGACCAAGATGGACGGCGATGCCCGGGGCGGCGCGGCCCTCTCGGTCAAGTACGTCACCGGCGTGCCGATTTATTTTGCCGGCATTGGCGAAAAGATCGAGGACCTCGAAGCCTTTCATCCCGACCGGGTTGCCTCCCGGATCCTGGGCATGGGCGATCTGATGAGCCTGATCGAGAAGGCCCAAAAGGACTTCGACGCGGTCGAGGCCAAGCAGATGGCCGAGAAGGTGATGCGCTCCGAGTTCACCCTCGAGGACTTCCGCAAGCAGCTCGGCCAGATGAAAAAACTCGGTCCGCTGGAAAAAGTCATGGGCATGCTGCCGGGCATGGGCCGCTTCAGCGACCAGGTCGACCCCAAGGACATGGAGCGGGAGCTGAAGCGCAAGGAAGCCATCCTCAACTCGATGACCCTACAGGAGCGCCGTTATTCGACTAAAATCCTTAATGGTTCCAGGCGCTTACGTATCGCCAAAGGCTCCGGCACCCAGGTTTCGGAAGTCAACCGGCTGCTCAAGGAATTCGAGCAAATGCAGAAGATGATGAAGAAATTCGGGAAGTTGGGCCTAAAAGGGTTGCGGGGTTTATTGCCGGGCATGTAGCCCTCCCCCCTTGCGGGGGAGGGTGGTTTCGCCGTAGGCGAAACCGGGAGAGGGGGCGTGGCATGAAGCAAATGCTGCTTTTGCCCCTCCCCCTCTCCCCGCCCTTCGGGCACCCCTCCCCCGCAAGGGGGGAGGGTAGTATAGTACCTGGGGATTGATTATTGATTATAGACTTGATCTCCACGGTGGTTCGGGCTAAACCCGCCCACCTAAAACGCGTTTCTTGAGGATTTTTATGGCAGTTCGCATCCGTATGGCCCGTCACGGCACTAAGAAAAAGCCCTTTTACCGCATCGTCGTCGCCGATTCCGAAGCGCCGCGCAATGGCGCCTTCATCGAGGTCGTCGGCACTTACGATCCCCGGGCCAAGAGCAACGCGGTGGTCCTCAAGAACGACCGCATTCAACATTGGATCGGCAAGGGCGCCCAGCCCTCCGAAACCGTCGGCCACCTCCTCAAGAAGAACCAGGTCGCCGCACCGGCCAGCGTTGCCTCCTAAATCACCGCCAACCCCGCGCTTCGTGCCGCTCGGAAAAATTTTGCAGGAGTGGGGCATCCAGGGGCAGGTCCGCGTTCTTTCCTTCAATCCTGAATCCAAGATTTACCCCGACTTGAGCGAGGTCTATTTCGAATCCGCGCCCCATGAAGCCCGGGCCTTGGAACAGGCCAAGCGCCACGGCCGCTATTGGCTTTTCAAGCTGAAGGGCTATGAGAATCCGGAACAAGCCCGCGAGCTCCGCGGCCAAGTCTTCGGCCTGCCGCGGGATCTCCTGCCGCCGCCGGCCCAGGGCGAGATTTATTTGAGCGACCTCGAGGGCTTGGAAGTCCGCAATGCCGAAGACCGAAAGGTCGGCGAAGTGGTCGGCTTTCTTCGAGTCGGCGAGAACGACGTGATGCGGGTGGCCCGGGAGGAGGGCGACGAGGCGCTGGTGCCGTATCGCTCCGAGTTCGTGGCGGCGACTTTGCTAGAAGAAAGGATTCTGCGTCTCACGGAGTTGGCGGAGGATTTGCTTTGAATTCCCCCTCCTTTATAAGGAGGGGGTAGGGGGAGGTAGAGCGTTGGCGACATGCAAAAATTTTGCACGACGCCGACGGCTCTACCCCTCCCTGGCCCTCCCCTTACAAAGGGGAGGGAAAGAGACTATGACCCGACGCTTCGACATCTTGACTTTGTTTCCCGAGGCCTTGCGGCCCTTCCTTGAAGCTTCGCTTTTGGGCAAGGCGGCGGAGAAGAAGCTCATCGAGTTTCACCTCCATCAGCTCCGCGACTGGGCTCAAGACAAGCATCGCCGGGTCGACGACGTGCTCTACGGCGGCGGCGAAGGCATGGTGATGAAGCCGGAGCCCTTGGCCGCGGCCATCGAGGAGCTTCGCCAAGGCTACCAAAAGGGCCGAGTGATTTACCTCAGCCCCCAGGGCCGGCGCCTCGATCAAGCCTTGGTCCGGGAGCTTTCGGACTATGACGAGCTGCTCTTGGTCTGCGGCCGCTACGAGGGCGTCGATGAGCGGATCCTCGAAGGTTGGATCGATGAGGAAGTCTCGCTGGGCGACTTCGTCCTCTTCGGCGGCGAGCTGCCGGCTCTGGCCTTGGTCGAGGCCATCAGCCGGCTTCAACCCGGAGTCGTCGGCAAGGAAGCCTCGATCCTCAAGGAAAGCTTTGCCGACGGCCTCCTCGAATATCCCCATTACACCCGGCCGCCGGAATTCAAGGGCCGGAAAGTCCCGGAGATCCTGCTGCAGGGCAACCACGGCGAGATCGAAGCCTGGCGCCGGCGCGAGGCCCTCCGCCGGACTTTTGAAAAGCGGCCCGACCTCTTGAACCAGATCGACCTTTCGGAAGAGGATAGACGCTTCCTGAATGGCTTGAAGGCTCCCCGATGAAACCCAAAGCCCCGATCTACTTGGCCCTGATTCACCACCCGGTCTACAACCAGGCCCAGGACGTGGTTTGCACCTCGATCACCCCCTTCGACATTCACGACATCGCCCGAACCTGCAAAACCTTTGGAATTACTAAGTATTTCATCGTTTGCCCGGTGGAGAGCCAGCGCCGGCTAGCCCAGCGGATCATGGACCATTGGCTGGTGGGGGTGGGGGCCGAGATGAACGTCACCCGGAAGGAGGCTTTCGAGCTGGTTTCGCTGGTCCCCAGCCTTGAAGATGCCTGTTTGACAATACAAAATGAAATTGGTAGCTCACCCCGCCTCGTCGGCACCTCGGCCAAACGGGGCCCGAACCGCATCGGTTACCGGGACTTTCAGAATCAGCTCCAAGAGAGCGAGGATCCTCATCTTTTGCTCTTCGGAACCGGCTGGGGGATGACCGAGGAATTGCTCGCCAAGACTCAGGCGATGCTGGAGCCGATCGGCTCCCAAGAGGACGGGTCTTACAATCATTTACCGGTGCGGGCCGCCGTGGCCATCACCCTCGACCGACTGTTGGAAAGGTAGTTTTATGCATTCGCTTCTCGATTTCGAAAAATCCCAGCTGCGCAGCGACATTCCCCACTTCAAGGTCGGCGACACCGTTCGCGTTTATTGCAAAGTCAAAGAAGGCGACAAGGAGCGGGTTCAGCTCTTCGAAGGCGTGGTCATCGCCCGGCACAACGGCGGGCTCCGCTCCAGCTTCACCGTTCGCAAGGTCAGCTACGGCATCGGCGTCGAAAGAATTTTCCCGCTTCACGCGCCTTTCATCGACCGGGTCGAGCTCGGCACCGTCGGCAAGGTCCGCCGGGCCAAGCTTTACTACCTGCGTCATCTTTCCGGCAAGAAGGCCCGCATTTTCGCCAAGGACACCCGAGGCCTTGGGGTGGCGGTGGCGGCGGCTCCCGAGGGAGCTCCGCCGGCTGAGACCGCGCCGGAATCGACTCCGGCTTAAGTCATCCTGAGGAGCGAAGCGACGAAGGATGACAGATCCGATAATTTCCCTTGAAAAAAAATCGGCCCGGGCTCATTCCGAAAGCAGATGGGTCTCTACGCCTCGCAAAAAGCCTTTCACGACGAAGGCTACCGGGTCATCGCCGGGGTCGATGAGGTCGGCCGCGGCTGCTTGGCCGGCCCGGTCTGTGCCGCGGCGGTCATTTTACCGATTGGACTTCGGATTCCCAAGCTCGACGATTCCAAAAAACTCAAGCCCGAGATCCGAGAACAGGTCAGCGCCGTCGTTTTGCAAAAGGCCCTCGCTTGGCACATCGTCATGGTGTCGGTCGAAGAGATCGACAAGCTGAACATTCTCTGGGCCTCGATGAAAGCGATGAAGCTGGCGGTCGAGGGTTTGGCGCAGGCCCCGGACCTGCTGCTGGTCGACGGCAATCGCGAAGCCGACCTGCCGATCCCGCAACGGGCCATCGTCGAGGGCGACGGCCGCTGCGCCTCGATCGCGGCCGCCAGCGTGATCGCCAAGGTCGCCCGGGACCGCTACATGGCCGAGCAGCAAGAGGTCTATCCGGGCTTCAGCTTCGCCAGTCACAAAGGTTATGGCACGCCCCAACACCTTCGGGAGCTCGACCTCCATGGGCCGACACCGCTGCACCGGCGGACTTTCTCGCCGGTGCTGCAGGCGGAGCTATTTGATTAAGGTCATCCTGAGCGAAGCGAAGGATCTGCGACCCACCAATGTCCTTGGTAAGTGCTAAGCCCCTTCGCGTTTTCCGGGAAATTCCGTGGGGACGAGGGGGCTTTGGGTTTACGCAGTTCCTTGGCCAGTCGCAGATCCTTCCCCCCAGTCTCACTCGAACCTCGCGGCGTTCGACTGGGGCCCCCCGGTCAGGATGACAGGAGCGCTCAGGAAGATTCTCGCTAGATGAACTATATTTCTTCCCTCTGGCAAAAAATTCCCTGGTCCGACCTGGGCCGGCTCGGTGGCTTGGGCTTCGTCTTCCTCTGCATCGTCCTCGGCGTCTTGATGGTCCCTTTGGGTCTCCCCGGAACTTGGCTGATCGTGGCCGGTTCGGTGCTTTACTCCTTTTTCTTCAGCTTCGACGGCGGCGGCGCCTCGCCTTGGGCGGTCAACGCGATCTTGATCGGCCTGGCGGTTTTCGGCGAGATCGTCGAGTTCTTCATCGGCACCCTCGGCAGCAAGCCGCTCAAGGTCAGCAACGGCGCCATCGTCTGCGCCTTCATCGGCGGCATCGTCGGAGCGATCGTCGGCGTGCCGATCTTTTTGATCGGCGCGATCCTGGGTGTTTTCATCGGCGCCTTCATCGGCGCCTTCGTTTGGGAATGGGTTCACCTGAAAAGTTTCGGCCGAGCCCTCACCAATGCGCTGGCGGTCTTGGCCACCAAGGTCGTGGCGACTTTCCTCAAGACGGCGTTGGCGATCGGAATGGGTATCTACTTGGCGTTCAAGCTTTTTTAGCGTGACTCCGGATTTCCCTATTCCACCTTGCGTTGCTTGATGGCCTTTTTCTTCCCGGCCTCGACCTCGTTCCAAATGACGTCGATGGTCTTGAGGCCGAGGAGGAACTTCCCTTCGAAGCCCAGGGCCGCCAGGATCTCGGGGCTGGTCAGGAGGAGGTTCTTGTAGGCGGTGCGGTGATGGAGCGGGAAGAGCTCGCCGAAATCGCGCGGCGCGACGGCGTGGATCGGATTGGCCGCGGCATTTTCCCGGAAAGTCTCGAAGTCGCTCTTCTCGGTCGGGAAGAGCAGGCCCGACTCCTCGGTTTCCTTGTTTTCGATCGGGAAGTGGAGTTGAAGCCGGCCGTCGGAAAAGGGCATCAGCTTTTTCAGGGTTTGGGTGATTTTGTCGTGCAGGGCCTGGAAGCCGTCGGCCGGCAGGTCCAGCTGGTCGGCGGCCAGCAAGTAGCTCACCGTCAGGTAGGCCAAGCCTTGAGGATCGTCTTGGGCCGGCTGATAAATGTTGAGGTGCAGGAAGTTGGGGCCGGTCAGCTCGGCCTCGGGATCGCCGATGAAGAGCAGGTTTTCGCGCATCCCCATCGGGATCACTTTCGGGTCAAGCCGGTACTGGATGCTGAAGTGGTAGAAGCGGGGCTTGATGCCGTCGATCCGCTTGAGCAGCCGGCGGGTCCAGAAATTGCGCGGCAGGTAATTCTTCAGCCCTCGAACCTCGTCGTTCCATAGGAGGTAGCGGCAGCCGATCATCCCGTCGAAGCCGCCGAGCTGGACGCCTTTGACTCGGCGCTTTTCAAATTGGACCCGCTCGATGGCGGCCTCGTTTTTAACCCGGCCGCCGAAGGACTCGATCTTGTCGAGGAAGAGCTTCTTCAGATGGCCGATCCCGCCCTTCACCTCGAAGAGGACGCAATTCTCGTTACTGAGGGCCTTGGCGATCTGATAGGTGAAGGGATTCTCCGAATGGGTTTGGGAGAGCATCTTGAGCTGGCCCTCGAGGAAGGCTCGGACCTCGCCGTCGGCGCCGAGCCGGGCGACGTAATCCGAAACCCGCTGGCTCAAGCCGGTCTGCTGGACGAATTTTTTAAAGCGCCAGCGCTTGCGGAGGCCTTGGGGCAGGATCAGCTCCTGCAAGGCCTCGGCGTCGAGGGTCGCGTCGAAGTGGTCCATCGCTTCGTAGAAGGCCTTGATGCTCTCGAAATCCTGGGGGAACTCCCGCTTCAGCTCGCGGAAGAGCCGCTCGCGGTCGCGGAAGACGTCGATCCGGTGCTTCGGCATCACCGTCTGGTAGGGAATCTCCAGCCGGGAGACGATATTGAGCTCGTGGTCGGTGATCGAAAGCCGGCCGAGAATGCTCTTGAAGAGCCGGCTTTCGAGGTGGGTGATGAGGTTGGGCTGGATGTTCTTCTTCTGGAGCGACACGTCGCGGTCGAGGTTGAGGACGGTGACCGCCAAGCCGCGCTTGGCCAGGAAGGCGCCGGTGATGAGCCCCGCCAGATCCGTTCCGATGATGAGGATGTCGCTGTATTGTTCCGCCATATCCTTTCTCTAGAAATGCCAGACCACGTTGCCGACCAGTCCCAAATCGATGAGGGCCGCCGAGTTGTTTCCGCCCTGAATGAGGGCGATGGGCCGGAACTTCACCGCGAAGCCCAGCGAGAGTCGGTCGATCACGTAAAAGTCGACTCCGGCGCCGAGATTGCCGCCGACGCCGACGCCCCCGCTGTCGTTGTCGATGTCGCCCTCGGTGAGCACGTAGATCCCGAGGCCGGCGAAGACGTAGGGCTCGACCGTGGCCTCCTGGGAGCGGGGATAGAACTTGAGCTCCACGGTCGGGACGCCGAGCAGCAACATGTCGTCGTCGCCCTCCGAGATCCCGGTGCCATCGTGGAAGGAGACGAAGAGGTCGGCCTCGATGCTCCAACGCTGGTTGAAGCGATAATCGACCGCGATGCCGCCGCCGGGCCCGATCTTGAGCTCGGGATCGCTGTCGGTGAGGAAGAAGTTTCCCATGCCTTGGAGGCCGACCGACCAGCCTTCGCGGGCCTGAGATTGAGAGGAGAAGGCAAGGGCCGTCAGCGCGGCCAAGGCGATTGTCAATTTTTTCAGCATCCGAGGTCCTTTATTTGTCATCCCGAGCGTAGCGAGGGATCCTTGCGGAGTTTTTGGCGCCAATGGCCTCCGCAGAGATTCCTCGTCGCTTGGCTCCTCGGAATGACATACCGCCCCTTATCTCAAAAAAACCTTCCGTCCTTCAACCTTGACCTTTCCCTCGGCGATTTTTTGCAGGCAAGAAGAGTACAATTGATGCTCTTCGGCCAAAATTCTGTCCGAAAGGCTCGTCTCGTCGTCCTCCGGCAGGACCCGCACCACCCTTTGGTCGATGATGGGCCCGC
>DATEDP010000120.1 GCA_035281585.1 bacterium | reverse complement strand
CACTTGCTCGAAGCGCTCCTCGCCGTCCTCGAGGTTGACCGAATTGATGATCGCCTTGCCCTGGCTGTAAGTCAGGGCCATCTCGATGACCTTGGCGTCGGTCGAATCGATCATCAGCGGCGCCCGGACCTTGCGGATCACTTCCTCCAGGAAACGCTGCATGTCGCTGTACTCGTCGCGGTCGGGGTTGGCCAGGCAGACGTCGACGATCTGGGCCCCCTGCTTGACTTGGGCCCGGGCGATCTCGGAGGCCTCCTCGAACTTCTCCTCGACGATGAGGTTCTTGAATTTGCGGCTGCCGATGACGTTGCTCCGCTCGCCGACCAGGACCGGCCGCTTGTCCTCGGTGACCTCGAGATAATCGATCCCGCTCAAGGTCGAAACCGAGCGCTCCGGCGCCGGGCGCGGCTTCATCTTTTTTGCCAATTGGGCGAGGGCCGCGATATGGCCGGCGTGAGTGCCGCAGCAGCCGCCGAGCAGGTTGATCCAACCGGCTTCGGCGAAGCGGCCCAAGACCGCCGAGATCATCTCGGGCGTCTCGAGATAGCGGCCTTCCTCGTCGGGCAGGCCGGCATTGGGCACGCAGGCCACCCTGGCCTTGGTCAGGCCCGAGAGGGTGCGGACGTGATCGGTCATGAACTCGGGGCCGGTGGCGCAGTTCAAGCCGACGTAGAGCAAGTCGACGTGCTCCAGCGCGGCGGCCAGGGCCTCGACGCCTTGGCCGGCCAACATCGTGCCCATCGGCTCGATGGTGACCGAAACCGCGACCGGCAGGCGGTGGCTCTCCTTGGCCAAGACCTCCTCGATGCCGAGCAGGCCGGCCTTGATGTTGCGGGTGTCCTGGCAGGTCTCGAGCAGGAAGTAATCGACGCCACCATCATAGAGAGCCTTGGCCTGAGCGGCGAAATGCTTCACCAGCTCGCCGAAGGTGACGCCGCCGGTGACGCTGATCGCCTTGGTGGTCGGCCCCATCGACCCGGCCACGAAGCGCGGCTTTTCGGCGCGACTGTGCTTGTCGGCGGCTTCCCGAGCCAGCTGGGCCGCGGCGAAGTTGAGCTCGTAGGCCTTGTCCTGCAGGCCGTATTCGGCCAGCACCAGCGGCGTGCCGCCGAAGGTGTTGGTCTCGAGGATGTCGGCCCCGGCCTCGAGATAGGCCTCATGGACCTCGCGGATCACCTCGGGCTTGGTCAGGACCAAGTTCTCGTTGCAGCCTTCGTATTCGTGGCCGCCGAAGTCTTCGGCGACGAGATGCTTTTGCTGGAGGGCCGTGCCCATCGCCCCGTCGAGGACGAGGATCCGCGTCTGGAGCGCCTCGATCAGGCGCTGGGCGCGGGGGGAATAAGGTTTAGGGACGTTGAGCATATTCTCTTCCACCCTCCCCTTTGTAAGGGGAGGGTTGGGGAGGGGTAGAGAGGTTGGCGTTGGGCAAAATTTTCTGCATGACGCCAACCCTCTCTACCTCCCCCTGACCCCCTCCTTACAAAGGAGGGGGAAACCTATCCTTTCTTTAAACAATCTTGGAACTCCTGCAGAGCTTCGAAAACTCGCACACATTCCTCGGGGCTGCGCAAGCCCAGCCCGCAAGCCGGCGTCAGCAGGCTCTCGCGCAGGACCTCCTCGGCCTCGGCGGTATCGAGAGCGGCGGCTAAGCGGGAGCGGCATCTTTCCACTTCTTTCTTGGGATGCCAAGCCGAAGTCAAGGAAGTCGGCACCACCCCCAGGGCCAAGCGGCCGCCGCGATGGCGAAAGACCCAAAGCCGCTCGGCATCCTCCCAAGGCGAGGCCAAGGCGAAGTCGAAAGAGAGGAAATCCAGGGGCCAGTCGAGGAAGGGATCGAAATCGCCGGCCTCGCAGCAATGGATTCCCACCAACGCCCCGCGCTGGCGTAACGCTTCCACGATCCGCCGCCCGCTTTCCAAAGGCGCGGCCCGCAGCAGTCCTGGCTCATCGAGAAAAAGCAGGACCTTTTTGCCCAAATTCGAGACCTCGGCCAGCAGGAACTCGGCCCGTTTTAGCAGCCATTCCTCCAAGAGTCGGCGGCGCTCGGGGTCGCCGACCCACTTGGCCTGGGCTTGAAGCAGGGTCGCCGGCCCGACCCATTGCAATTTCGTCCAGGGCCGGGGGTCTCGGGCCAGCCTTTCAAGGTAGAGCCGCCAAAGCAAGCCCGGGGCAAAATCGGCCGGCCCCTCGAGAAAACCGGCCAAGCCTTGGCCCAGCATCGTCTCGTTTTCACCCAAGGCCGGCTGGGTCGGAAAGTAAGGGATATCCACCGCAAAGGCCCGATCTAGAACCGCTTTCGGGTCCTCCGGCGGGAGGCTGCCGATGCCGGTCGTCCGACCGGCGATATCGCTTGACTTTGTCATCGATAAAACCAAGTTTTACGGGCACTTATGGGGAAAAGGCCGAAAAAGACAGGCTGCTTGAAGGCCTTGGGGATTCTCCTGGCCTTGGGCCTGCTCGGCGTTTTTCTCCTCTATCAGTTCATCCAATCGCCCCGATTTTTACAATTCGTCATCAACCGGCTCAACCAGAGTCTGACCGGCGACATCCTTTATGACAGCTTCACCCTGGATCTCAACCAACGCCACCTCCAAATTCGAGGTCTGGTCTATCAAAACCAGCAAGGGCTGAAGATCGTCTCGCTGAAGTCATTGGACCTCGATTTCGCCTATTCCAGCGCCTTGAAGGGAAATTTCGGCATCACCAAGCTTCGGGCCGATGGCCTGACCATCGACCAGCGCAATTCGCCGAAGAGCCTCAAACCCTCCTCCTGGCGCACCGCCCTCCGCATCGTTCTGAAAAGGCTCTCGATCCAGGACGCGGTGGTGCAAAACATCTCTTTCTACCTGCGCAACGGCGACGAATTCCACTTCGGCGAGGCCAATGTCGGCTTGAGCTCCCAGCGCCGCTCCCAGCAGGAGGTGACTTTCTGGGTCACCGACGCGGTCCTCCGGCCGGCCGACACCGAGATCCGGACCAGCCGCCTCGTCTTTCAGGGCAAGATCACTCTGCCGGTGGTCCGCGACTTCACCTTTTTCGTCAGCGAAGCCGAAGGAAACTTGAAGTTGGAAGACGTCCAAGTCGGCTCGCTGCCGGCCAGCAGCTTCCTCTCCGACATCAAGATCGGCGGCGACGTCCTCTATCTCGAAAACGGCCGCTTCCTCCTGCCCGACGGAACTCTCTTGGTCGACGTCGACTACATCCCGGAGAAGGCGACTTACAAAGTCGATCTCAAAACCGCCCAGCCCCTGCCCTTCAGCGCCATCCCCAAGGCCGGCAAGGAGCTGCTCGAGACCTTCGACCGCTTTGAGATGGCGCTCTACGCCGAGCTCAGCGGCTACAAGCTTTCGGCGATGACCGGCAAGGTCAAGCTCGACTTCAAGGCCCTCGGCAACACCGCCAATGAGGCGGCCTTGGAGAACAAGCTCCACCTCGAAGGGACGATGAAGAACGGCGTGCTCGGGCTCGACGTCTTCAAGCTCAGCTCGGCCAAGGCCGAAGTCGACGGCTCGGGCAGCGTCGACTTTCCGAAGCAACGCTTCGACGTCAAGATCAAGACCAAGAATTTCGACTTGGCCACGATGATCCAGGCCCTCTCCGACCTCGACCTACGGGGCTATGCCGACGCCGAGGGAACCATCACCGGCGCCTTCAAGAACCCGAGCATGAATTTCAAGGCTCACGGCAAGGAGCTGGCTTACAGCTTCCTCAATTTCGGCGAGCACGTCGGGAACTTCAGCATCAACGACAATCTCATGATCTACGAGGGCGAGGCGCCGGCCGCCCAAGGCCATACCGCCAAGGTCCTGGTGCGGGGCGAGAACTTCTTCAAGAAGAACCGCCACGTCGTCCTCAAGACCCAGTTCAAGGGCATCGACGCCACCAAGCTGCTCGACAATCCCGACATCCTGGGCAAGGTCGACGGCACTTTCGATCTCGACTCGGTGGCGGGCTCTTCGCCGACCGGCATCCTCCACGCCGAGATCCCCGGTTTCCAGCTCCTCGACTTCAAGCTGGGCACCTTGACCGCCGACGGCAAGCTCGGCAACCGCCGTTTCGTCATCGCGCCGCTCAGCTTCCAGCCGCCGAACTACGACAAGATCACGATGCCGGGCGAGGCGGTCTTCGAATTCGACGACAAGGGCGTGAAGGTCAAGGGCGAGGCCCTGCCCGGCCTGGCCTTCACCGGCCGCTACACCTACGACGCCCGGCCCAAGAAGTTCTTCATCGAGGCCGACGCCAAGAATCTCGACCTGCGGGCGATTTGGGCGGCGATGGAATATCCCCAGGTCGAGTCCTATGCCGACGGCAAGATCAAAATGGCCATCGGCATCGAAGGCGCGCCGACCGAGATCGACATCAACGCCAGCCGCTTCGTCATCCCGCTGGAGGAAGGCGGCGAGATCGCGGCGGCCGAGCCGGTGCGGATCTCGATCCGCCCGCCCAAGATGACCTTCGAAAAGGCCAGCTTCCGCTCGGGCGGCAGCTTGATGGATCTGACCGGGAGCTACCAATTCGACGGACCGATGGACCTGAAGCTGAAAGGCCGGGCCAATTTGAGCTTGCTCACCTATTGGCGCAGCTTCTTCCGCGGCGCCGAGGGCTTCGCCAACGTCGACCTGCGGGCCACCGGCAAGCTCGAGGACCCCCAGCTGGCCGGCGAGGTCAATTTCAGCGACGCCGCCCTGAGCCTGCGGGCGGTCCGGGCCAACATCGAGAACTTAAGCGGCAAGATCAAAAGCACCGGCAAGACGATCAGCTTCGAGGATTTGAAGGGAACGATCTCGGAGGGCGACGTCACGATCAACGGCCGGATCGAGGTCGGGGAGAAATTCGAGCCGCGCTACGCCGACCTGACGATCAACACCCGCGAGGTCACGGTCTCGGAGCCCGAGGTCTACAAGATCGTCTTGAGCGGCGACTTCACCCTGAAAGGGCCGGGCGATTCGATCCTGCTGGCCGGCGACATGTTCATCACCGAGGGCCGCTACGTCCGTGATTTCAACATCTCCCAGTTCATCATGAAGCCCCAGGCCAAGACCTTGCCGGAGGAGCCCAACCCCTGGCTCAACCGGATCCGGCTTGACCTCAAGGTGAAGAGCCCCGGCGAGCTGGCGATCAAGAACAACATCGCCGAGATGTACCTCTCGACCGATCTCGAGGTGAAGGGCCCGGCCTCGGCGCCCGTCGTCCAGGGTGAGATCCAGATCCTCGACGGCTCCTTTCACTATTTCAAGATCGCCTTCGACAACGCCCGGGGCTACGTCGACTTCCGCGGCCCCCGGACCCAGCCCTACGTCGACATCACGGCCACCAAGGAGGTGCTGCGCAACTTCGCCACCGTCAACGTGACCGCCAACATCGTCGGCTATCTCGACAACCTCCAGCTCAACTTCACCAGCGACTCCGGCATCTCCAAGCGCGACGTCCTCTCGATGGTCTTCACCGGCGGCGCGCCCGGCGACAGCCAGGTCAGCAGCGCCAGCCTGGCCAGCTCGGTGATCGCCGGCCAGATCGCCGGCTACCTCCAGCGGCCCTTGGCCGAGCGAGCTTCGCTCGACATCTTCCGGCTGGAATCCAACGAGGATTACAACGCCCGGCGCCGCGATCGCCAAGGCGTGACGACGCTAGTCGTCGGCAAAAAATTGACCGAGCGCTTCATGCTGGAGTTCAAGACCGACCTCGGCGTCGACGAGCCGCTGCAGGGCGTCCAGATGGAGTACATCCTGCTCGACAACGCCCTGGTCAAGGCCTCGCAGCTCAGCGACGGCTCCTTCGATTTCGATTTCACCCTGCGCTGGAGAACCTTTTGAGGAAGCTAGGCCCCAAATTGCTCGGCTTGGCCCTGGCCGGGATCCTCTTCAGCCATGGCGGCCCGCTGCCGGCCCAAGACGCCGAGCCGGGGAAGACGCCCTTGCCGCCGGTGCCGGCGGCCCCGCCGCCCGAGACGATGCCCGTAGAGCCCAATCCGATCATGGGGACGATTCGTTCGGTCAAGTTCGACGGCCTGAACTTCTACAGCGTGGAGGTCGCCAACGACATCGTGGGCCTCGATCCGGGCGAGGTCCTGACCCGGGAAAAGCTGGAGAACGCCATCAACAACCTCCGCAAGTGGGGCGTCTTCGTCAAGGTCGAGGCCTTGGTCGAGTACGACGACAACAACATCGACCTCACCTTCGAGACGCCCGAGGGCTATGTCATCAAGGACGTGAAGCTCAAGGGCAACTACCCGCTGCTCGAAAGCCGGGTCCGCCGCACCCTCTTCCTCATCCCCGGCCAAATCTACGACAAGGCCAAGCTGCCGGAGCAGCTCGACCGGCTCGACCGGATCTACGAGCAGGAAGGCTATTTCGACACCACCGTGCTGGCGATCGAGGACTACGACGAGAAAAACCGCGAGGTGACGATCGAGCTGAAGATCGCCAAGGGCAAGACCTACCGGCTGCGAGACACCGAAGTCGAAGGCAACACCGCCTTGGACGAGCGGCGGATCAAGACGATCATTTTCACCTACAGCCACTACAAGCCGCGCCAGATCAAGAAAGACCTCGATAAGATCCAGGGCCTCTACCGCAAGAAGGGCTACGTCCGGGCCCGGGTGCGGCTGGAGGGTGAATCCTATGATTACGACTCCCGCAAGGTCGACGTCGAGGTCGCGGTCCGCCAGGGCAAGCGGGTCTTCGTCGTCTTCGAGGGCAACGAGCATTACTTCGACAAGGAGCTGCGCAAGGCGATCACGATCTACGAGGACGGCGACTTCGACGATTTCGAGGTCGAGATCTCCCGGAATAAGCTGGTCAAGTTCTACCAGGAACGGGGCTATGCCGAAGTCAAGGTCGAGGCCGAGCGCAAGAAACTCGACGACGAAAACTACCGGGTGACTTTCCGCATCCTGGAGGGACCCCAGCGCCGAATCAAGGCGATCCAGTTCCAGGGAAACAACGAGATGGATAGCGGCAAACTCCGGGACCTGATGCGGACCAAGGAAAACGCCATCGGCGACAAGGGCGTCTATCTCGGCCCGCTCTTTCAAGAGGACCTCAAGCTGATCACCGACTATTACGCCAAGCTCGGCTGGCTCGATGCCAAGGTCCTGGGTTGGAACCGCGGCTTCAATGCGGTCGGCGACAAGATGATTTTGACCATCGACTTGGAGGAAGGCGCCCGCTCCAAAGTCAAGGACCTGACCATCGACGGCATGCCCGAGAAGCTCAAGGCCGACGTTTGGCCCAAGCTGCTCTCCCGGCCCGGCGAGCCCTACAGCCCTTCGCGGCTCGACGAGGACGCCCAGTACATGCTGATCGTCCTCTCGAACAACGGCTACCCCTACGCCAAGATCGACAAGGACGTGAAGCGGCTCGAAGGAGCCGATTGGGACGTCAAGCTTCACGTCGATCCCGGGGTCCACGTCACCATCGGCCGAGTCCTCTTCGTCGGCAACGCCTTGACCAAGGAGAAGACCCTCCGCCGCAACATGCGATTCAAGGAGGGCTCGGAATTCTCGACCGAGAAAATCCTCCAATCCCAGCTCAATCTCCGGCGGCTCGGGGCCTTCGACTCGGTCGGGATCGAAACCCTGGGGCTGACCGACAAGAACCCGGTGGTCCACGCCGTCGTCCGCCTCCAGGAGAAAAAGAGCAAGATCATCGATTTCGAAGCCGGCTACAACACCGACTTCGGCTTCAGCGGCAAGGTCGTCTTCAACAAGCTCAACATGTGGGGCTCGGGCAAGAACGGCAACATCAAGCTCCAGGCCGGCCAGGAGATCTCCCGCTTCGAGATCAACTACATCGATCCCCGGCTTTTCGGCACCTCGCTCCAGCTCTTGATCGGCACCTATGCCGGCTTCAATCGCCTGCCCTTTTACGAGAATTTCGAGACCGGCGCTTTCTCGACCCTCTTCAAGGATCTGGGTCCTTACTTGAGCGCTTACGGCGCGATCAATTTCGAGTTCGTCGATTTCAACGAGAGCAAGACCATCGTCGAGGAGCTGCGGCCCCGCGAAAGCGCCGACGACAACACCCGCCTGGCCACAACCTTGGGCGTCACCTACGACCGCCGCGACAGCTACGGCGATCCCCGGCGCGGCTACTATTTGAACGGCAGCGTCACCGCCACCAACCAGTTCATCCAGATCGGCGGCAACTACGTCACGGCCCGGGGCAATTTCGGCATCTGGTGGAGCCCTTTCACCAAGATCACCTTCGCCAACGCGCTGCGGGTCGCCAAAATCTGGCCCTTGCCCGGCGACACTTTCATCCCGGCCGATAACCGGCTCTACCTCGGCGGCGACGACACGGTCCGGGGCTTCGACCAGGACTCGCTCTTGCCGACCGGCGGAACCTTCTCGCTGGTGCACAATTTCGAGATGCAGATGCGGGTCTTCGGCAGCTTCCAGGTCGTCGGCTTCGTCGACTCCGGCATCGTCGTCAACAACATGAGCGATATCAATCTCTTCAATTGGCGGCACTCGGCCGGTCCCGGCGTCCGCTACGTCACGCCGGTCGGCCCGGTCCGGCTTGACGTCGGCTTCATCCTCGACCCCGAGCCGGGCGACGATTGGGGCCGGGTTCACTTCACTTTCGGGTATTTCTTCTAAATTTCATCGACTTTTCATGTTGGCTTCAAACGGCCTTCAAGCGGCGCCGGCAGCTTGGGCTCAAAGGAGAAAACCATGAAAGGTCGCTTCGCACTCTTACTCAAGCTCATCTTCATCGGGTTCATGACCCTGGTGATGCTCATTCCCACCCTCTTCATCATGAACCTCATCCACGAACGGCAGATGCGCCGCGAGGAGGCTTCCTCGGAAGTGCTGCGTGGCTGGGGCGGCGGCGATCAGTTGATCGGCGGGCCGGTCCTGGTCCTGCCCTACGACGTGACCACCGAAACCATGAACGACAAGGGCCAGAAAATCGTCCAGACCTACCTGCGCTACGCTTCCTTCCTGCCCGAGAAGCTGGAGGTCGACAGCCAGCTCAAGTCCCAAACCCTGACCCGGGGAATTTTCCGGATCCCGGTCTTCCAAGGCGAGCTGGCGATGAGCGGCGTCTTCCGGACCCCCGACTTGGCGAGCCTCGGAATCAAGCCCAGCCAGGTCCGTTGGAGCAAGGCCTATGTCCAGCTCAGCCTCTCCGATCTCCGCGGGCTCCGCGAGACGCCGGAGATCCTTTGGCATGGCAATGCCCGGCGCTTCGAGCCCTCGGCGGCTTCGAGCAGCACCGGCCCCACGATCCAAGCCGCGGTCCCGGTCCAGGAGACCACCTCGGCCTATGACTTCCGGCTCAAGCTCAACTTGGGCGGCGGCAAGCAGCTCCAATTCCTGCCCTTGGCCGGCGACACTCACATCAAGCTGAAGTCGAATTGGCCCCATCCCAGCTTTTCCGGCAATTTCTTGCCGGTGCATCGGGAGGTGAAGGCCGAGGGTTTCGTCGCCGAATGGAAGATCCCGGCCACCGCCCGGCCCATCCCCCAAGCTTGGGAAGGCGAGCTGCCGAATCTCTACGCCCAAGCCTTCGGCGCCGAGTTCATGCTTCCGGTCGACATCTATCAATTCACCGAGCGGGCCGCGAAATACGCCATGCTCTTCATCCTCCTGACCTTCGTCGCCTTTTTCCTCTTCGAGGTGATGAGCAAGGCCCGAATCCACCCGGTCCAATATCTCTTGGTCAGCGCGGCTCTCTGCATCTTCTACGTCCTGCTGCTCTCGCTCTCCGAGCACATCGATTTCGGCCTGGCCTATCTATGCGCCGCCGGCGCGACGGTGGTGCTGATCACCGCTTATCTCGTGACCGTGCTGCAGAAGAAAAGCCGGGCCCTCTTGATGGCAGGTATCCTGAGCGGCCTCTACGGCTACCTCTTCACCCTGCTGCGGGCCGAGGACTTCTCGCTCCTGATGGGCTCGGTCGGGCTCTTCCTGATCCTGGCCCTGGTGATGTTCCTGACCCGCCGGATCAACTGGTACGAGATCGACAGGCCGGTGGCGGTGTTATCATGATGAGGCGCTGGCCGCTCCCACTCCTCCTTGCCGCCACCCTCGCCTTCGTCGGGCTTCGCGTCCGGGCTCCCTACTTCCTGGCCTGGCGCGAAGCCCTGCCGGGGCTTTGCTTGATCGCCGGACTTTTCCTGGCCTGGCGATGGCGCAGGCAAAGGGCCCTGGCGATCCTCCTGCTCTTCGGCGGATCGGTCGCGCTTTGCCAAAACCTGGAATTCGGCCGAAAGAAAGCGGCGGTGCTTCGGGCCGAGCCCGAATTGTTGAGGACCTATGGCTCCCACTTCATCGTGGGCTATCAAGATTTCGCCGAAATTCGCGAGCTGGTTCGCCGCGGCGCGGTCGGCGGCATCTTCGTCACCACCCGCAATATCGCGGGCAAGAGCGCGGTCGAGCTTCGCTCCGAAATTGCCGAGCTGCAGGAGCTCCAAGCTCAAAACGGCCTTCCGCCGCTTTACGTAGCGACCGACCAGGAAGGCGGAGCGGTCTCCAGGCTTTCTCCCCTGGTGCCGCTCCAGCCTTCGCTGGCGGCCTGGCTCAAGACCGGCAGCGCCCGCGACTACGCCGCGCTCCAAGCCCGGGCCTTGGCCGGCCTGGGGGTGAACCTCAACTTCAGTCCGGTCGTCGACTTGAAGCATCCGGCGCTGGGCGAATTCGGCCCCAGTCTCCTGGCCCAGCGGGCGATCGCCGCCGATCCGGCGATCGTCGGCGCCGCCGCCGGCGAATACTGCCGCGGCTTGGAAGAGAACGGCGTGCGCTGCACCTTGAAGCACTTCCCGGGCTTGGGCCGGGTCGAGGTGGATACCCATTGGCGGGAAGGCGAAATTTCCGGCGGCCGGGAAGAGCTGGAGAAAAAGGAATGGCGGCCCTTCCGCGAGGTCCTCGCCCAAAGCCCGGCCTTCCTCATGGTCGGCCACGCCCGGGTCAGCGCCATCGACCCCGAGCATCCGGCTTCGATCTCGCGGGCCCTAGTCCAAGGCCTGATCCGCCTGAGCTGGGGCCACGAAGGCATCGTCGTCACCGACGATCTGGCGATGGCTCCGATTTACGACCGAAAGGGCGGCGTCGGAGCGGCGTCGGTCCAGGCGCTCAATGCCGGCGTCGACCTGCTGCTTCTTTCCTACGACGGCGAGCTCTACTATGAAGCGATGGCCGCGCTGTTGAAGGCGGCGAAGTCCCGACGTTTAGACCAAAACTTGTTGTCGCAAAGCGCTCGGCGGCTAGCTCATAACCCCCCTTTGAAAAAGGGGGGAAGGGGGGATTTTGCAGCGGTCGTCAACGGCAAGAAACATTGATTTTTTGCAACGTCTCTTAAATCCCCCCTGGCCCCCCTTTTTCAAAGGGGGGAATTCTTAAGGCAGGATCTCGACCGCCGTGCCGTTCGGCACCAGCTTCCAGATTTCCTCGATCTCGGCATTGCTGACCGCGACGCAGCCGTCGGTCCAATCGTAGAGGGTTCCGCCGAAGTCCGGCATACCGTTGGGCAGGCCGTGAATCATGATCTGGCCGCCGGGTTTCACGCCGCGTTCGGCGGCCTGAGTTCGGTCGGCGGCATTGGGATAGGAAATCCTTAGCGAGAGATGGAAGGCGCTTTGGGGATTGCGGCCGTCGATGGTGTAGCGGCCTTCGGGCGTCTTGCCATCGCCCTGCTCTTTTTTAGGCCCGATGGGCTCCCGTCCCAAGGCAATGCGGTAGACCTTGAGAGCTTCGGTTCCCTGGAAGAGGGTCATCTTGCGGGCGGCCTTTTCGATCAGGATCCGGTCGGCCTTGGGCTTGGGCGGTTTTTCCCGGGTGCGGGCGGCCGCGGCATCCAACGGCAAGGGGAGCAACAAGAGGAGGAAAAAGCTAAGTCGAAGAATTTTCATGCGAGACCTTGGACAGAGTCAGCCTAGCTACGACGCCGCCCTCCTTCCGGTTTTGCAATTCTATCTTGCCGCCATGGAGGCGCGCCACTTCCCGGACCAGGCTCAAGCCCAGGCCCGAGCTTTTCTTGCCGGTCTCGGGCCGGGGCAATGAGTAGAAACGCTCGAAGATCCGGCTGAGCGCGTAATCCGGAATGCCGGGACCGCGGTCGCCCAAGCTGAAGACCGCTTGATCGGAGCTTTCGCCGAGCTCGAGCTCCAAGCTCGAATCCCGAGGGCTGAAATCGAGAGCATTGAGCAAAAGGTTTTCGATGGCGGCCTCGAGCAGGAAGCGTTCGCCCGACACCTCGACCGGCCTTACTTGCAGCGAGACCTCGAGGCCTTTGGCTTTGAAGCGGTCCGAAAATCGGGCCAAGCACTCCTCGATCAAGCCGGCGAGCTCGACCTTTTCGCCTCGCTCCAGACCCCGGCGGGCTTCAAGGCCCGAAAGCTCGAGCAAGCGTTCGACCACCCTTTGCATTCGCTGCGACTCCAGCCCGATGTTGGCGAGGAACTTCGCCCGCTCCGCTTCGGGCGCCGATTGCAGGATCTCGGCCGCTCCTTGGATCGCGGCGATGGGGCTCTTCAGCTCGTGAGTGAGCGATTGCACGTAGGCCTCGACGTATTTTTTTCCCTCCAGCGCCTCGCGCATTTCCTCGTAGGCCAAGCCCATCTCGGCGATCTCGCTCGAGCCCAGCTTGGGATAGGCCGCCGGCCGGCCTTCGCCGACCGCCCGGGCATAACGGGTCAGCTTCTGCAGGGGCCGGGTCACCCAGGCCGAGACCAGGGCGCCGAGCAGGATCACCGACAGGGCCGCGATGCCGCCGGCCAGGATGATCGAGGAGCGGGCGGTGCCGAGGAAGAAATTGATGCTGGCGGTGGGCTTGCGCAGGGTGAGGACGCCGACGATCTCGCCTTGATAGCGAATCGGAGCGGCGACGTGGAGCACCGAGCTGGCCGGATTGTTCGGATTGTCGCGGGTGGTGCGGGCGCCGTACTGGCCGCGCAGGGTCAGGTAGACGTCGCGCCACTGGAGGAAATTCTTTCCTTGGTCGAGGCCTTCGGAATCGAAGATCACCGTGCCCTGGCCGTCGGTGACATAGACCCGCTCGTCGACCTTGGTCTTCCGCATCTTGTAGATCTGAGCCTGGATCGGGCGGCTCTTCAGCTCCTCGAAGGCCCGACCCAGGCTGGCGACCGGGATCGTCGAATCCTTCATCTGGCTCTCGAGGGAGGCCGCGAGCAAATTGGCCTCGTCGACCAGGACTTCTTCCACCGCTTCGAGGTAGCGCGGGCGCAGTTCGCCCAGGATGTGGCGGACCAAGAAATAAAAGCCGATGCCAACCAGCAAGGTGAAGCTGAGGATGATGCGGCTGCGAAGTTTCACCAATCTTCCTTCAGGGCATAGCCGCTGCCGCGGTGGGTTTCGATCGGGTCGATCTCGGGCTTCACTTTTTTCAGCTTGGCTCGCAGGCTCTTGATGTGAGCGTCGACGGTGCGGTCGAGACTGGCCTCGGGCTCCTCCCAAGCCAAATCCATTAATTGATCGCGGGAGAGAACCCGGCCCGGCCGCTCGATCAGCACCCGGAGCAGGCGATATTCGTAGCGGCTGAGCGGCAGGACCTCGCCGAAGTAGCGGATCTTCAAGCGCTCGGCGTCGATTTCGAAAGGAGTCTTGGCGCGCGGGGCCGGAGCGGTCCCGGCCACCAGGCCGGCGCTGCGCCGCAGCAGCGACTTCACCCGGGCCGCCAACTCGCGGGGGCTGAACGGCTTGACGACGTAATCGTCGGCGCCGAGCTCGAGCCCCACCACCCGATCGATCTCATCGGAGCGGGCGGTCAGGAAGATCACCGGCAAAGTCTCGGTCTTGCGCAGCTCCCGGCAAAAGTCGAAACCGTTGCCGTCGGGCAATCCGACGTCGAGGACCAGGAGGTCGATGCCGCCGGCGCGCAGGCTTTGGCGGCCTTCGCCCAAGGTGCTCCGCCACTCGGTTTGGAAGCCCTCGGCCTCCAAGGCGTAGCGGATGTTGTCGGCTATGGAACTTTCGTCTTCGACAATGAGGATTTTGCTCATAAGCAAATCAGGTGAGTAATCTATAACCGATGGGGGTTGAAGGGGGAGGCGGCAACTCCCCCTGGGCTTTAGCTTGTGCGAGCTTGCCTCGCGCAAGCGAATAAATGCTTTCGTCTTCGATGATCAGGATTTTATTTATACTTTTCAACATGTTACCTATAGCACGGCTCAGCCGATTTCCCCAAAACCTTTTGGCGAGCTCGCCGATAAGCTCTTCTCACAAGAACGGGGGCACCATTCTTGGTGGCCATTTATGGGCGATAGCCCCCTTATTCCGGCCCGCGCCTTCACGCGGAGTCCCCGATCCAGCGATTTGTCATTCCGAAGCCGCGAAGCGGCGGAGGAATCCATTGCGGAGTCGATCAGTGGCGCCGCAACGGATTCCTCGCCAACGCTCGGAATGACGAACCGAGCTTTGGATTTGAGTCCCATTAGGCTGGGCCCAACCTCACCGGCTGCCAGGCAGTCGCCGCCGACTCTAGTTTTCTCCGAGCTCCTCCTCGCCGAATCTTACTTCGCCGTTCCGCTGGAAAACCGGCCGCGCGACGCCGCGACTCTCGCCTCGGCCCTGGAAAATTTCCGCCATGCCGGCTCCCGGTCCGAGCACCGGGGCTACCTTCGGCAATTGGCGGCGGACGTCGCCGAGCAAGTTTCCGACCTGCCTTCGCTCGAGGAGCGCTTGGCCCGGCGGAGGCTCTTGGCCGAGGCTTTCGCGGTTTCCGACCGAAGAGCTCTGCTCGATGAGCTCAGCATTTGGCTCGACGAATTGGCGAGCCATCCGATCGCTGTCGAGGCCCGCATCGCCGACTTAGGCCGCATCGCCGAGTTGATCGAAGCCCAGGACATCGGCGAGCTGAGGCCCCGCCTCGGCGAGGCCGTTCAAGCTCAAGTCGACGAATGGCGAAATCTTCCGCAGGGCCGGCGCTGGGCCTTCGCGCTTTTGCAGGGCACTTGGCGGGCTCTCGGCGAGGCCGGCCGGGGCTTGCATCAAGACCTCCTCGACGAGCTCGACCGCGATGTCCGACTTTTGGAGCAGCAAGCCCGCGACGCTTCGCCTCAGGCCCGGATGGCGGCCTGGGGCGAAGCCGCGGCGCTTTACCGGCAGCTCTCCCGTCATCCCGAAGCCGGCGAGCATTACCTCGAGCGCTGGCGCGAGACTTTGAACGAGATCCTTCAAGCCAGCGAGGCCGAGGATTTCCCGCCTTCGCTCCGCCTCGAAGTGCAGCGTCAAGTCTTGAGCGAGCTCGAGAGCGGCGGCGAGCTCGAGCGGGCCCAAGCTCTGCGGGAATCGATGGCGGCGCGGGCCGAGCGAAGCCTGAGCCAAGGCCGGAATGTCGGCGGCGCGGCGGCCGATCGCTACCAAGCCCTGCTCGAAGCCCATGGAACTTTCCAAGGGCTGGGCGATGGCGCCGGGGCCGACCGGGCCGAGGCCAGCCTGCGCCGCTTCCTGGCCGAGCTCGAGCATCGGGCCGGTGAAAGGGAAAATCCGGAGCTGGGCCGTGAAGTCGCGGCCCTTGCTCTGGAGGCCTTTTTGCAATTGGAAGATTGGGACGCCGCCGAGCTCCGGCTCGAGGCGATGCGAGAGATGCCGGAGCCCCCCCACGAACCGAATGCTTCGGAGCCTGCCGCGACTCCCGATCCCCGGGCCCAATGGCTGCTCCGGCTCGGCGGCTATGCCCAAAGGATCGCGGTCGCCCGATCCGAGCTCGCCGGCCAGCCGGCCGACTTCAGCCGCTTTGGTGAAATCCTCGGCGAGCTTTCGGCCTTGGGCGCCCGGACCGGCCAAGCGACCATGGCGCTCTACGGCCGTTGGATGCGGGCGCTCCTCGACCAAGATCCGGCGGCCGAAGGGATCTACCGGGAATTGCAGGCTTGGCGGCCGCCGGAAATCGCGGTTTGGGAGGGCACGCCGGACTTTTTCATTCCCGAGGAGGTTCGAAACCATCCTGCCGACGCTTTCCAAAGGATGGCCACCGAAATCGCCGCAGCCCAGGCCCCGATGACGACGCTGTCGCGGGCCGGAGCGACGCTGCAATTCCTCTCCTTGGCGATCGAAGGCAACTACCAAGCGCGATGCGGGGCCGCCGAGGCCGCGGGCCATTCGACCCTGCCGATCCGGGAGGAGCGCGACCGGATGCGGCGCTATCTCAGCCACCTTCAAGCGATCTTGGTTTCGGGCCGGGCCGGCAACACTCGCGAGGCGATCGAGCTTTTGCCCCAAGCCGTCGGCAACGAAGGGGCGGCGCGGGAATTCTATCGAAGCCTGGAGCGGACCTTCGCCTCGACCCGGCTCGATGGCCGCGAGGTCGGCGCCGGCGCTTTGCTCAGCCGGCTGATCGACTGCGAAGGCATCGCCGACTTGGAGGTGCGGGGCCAAGCCCGGCTCTCGTTGGCCCGCGAGATGATCGTCGCCGACTCGATCAACCACCGGGCCGACGCCCTGATCGGCTCGCTTTTGGAAGCCGCCGAGCAAAGCGGCGCCCGCGGCCGGGCGCCCCGGCCGCTGCTCGAGATTCTCGGCAGTCTTTCCCGCCAAAGCCGCGATCTCGACGATTTCGCCGAGCTTCACAACCGGCTGGCCGGAAACGAAACCTTGCGCCAGCAGATCCAGGCCACCCGCGACGCCGGTCTCTACGTCCAGACCATGAACCAAGTCGTTGACTCGGTCTTCTCGGTCGAAGGCGGAGCCATCATGCTGGCCTCGATCTTCACCGCCGGCTTAGCCGCCGAGCTGGCTGGAGCCGCCATGCTGGCCCGCTTGGGCAGCGGCGCCTTGACCGTGGCGGGCGGCGTCGCCCGCATGACCTGGGCGGCCCGCCTCACTGTCGGCGCCACCCGCCTCGGCGCGGCCTGGGTCGCCCGCAGCGCCACCGAGCTCGGCGGCATCGCGGCCTATCGAGCCTTCACCGGCCGCCGTCCGATGAGCTTCGAGGAAGTGCGGGTTCGCCTCATCACCTCGCTGTTTTGCTCGATCGGCGACGAGTTCGCGACTCACTTGACCCGGTCTTTGCTCGGCAGGGCGCTGGGCCAAGGTCATGCCCTCACCGAGGTCGCCGAATTCCTCGCCTCGGGCTTGGGCGAGATGTGGGGCGAGGAGGTCGGGGCGCGCGTCGCCGGCCGAGCCGCCGACACCCGGCCCTTCTTGGTTCGCTACTTCGAGGAGACATTGCACGGCTCTTTCTTCGTCGCCGGCACCCGGACGGCGGCGCCGCTGGCGGCGCTGGCCCGATCCGATTGGCGATCCGGGGCCTTGCCGCCTTGGCTCCGGATAAGCGCCGGGGCTTCTCTGCTTGGCCTGTCTCAGGCCTTTGATCCCGAACACGCACTCGCCTCGGTCGGAAACGTCTTGCCGGCCGCCGGCGAAAACGGAAGCTGGCTCGGCGGGGCCTTGGCCTTGCTCAGCCTCGGCGCTTTGGCGATGGCCGGCTCCCGGCGCCGAAATCCGCCGGCCGAGGCTCCCAGCTTCTTCCTCCTGGAGGAATGGCTCGAATCGGCGGCCATCCTCGCCGTCAACTCGCCGGAGCTGGAGGATTTCACCCGCGACTTGGGCCAGGCTTGGGAGAACCGGGAAATCTCCTTTCCGACCATGTTGGAGAGGCTGCGGGCTTACATTCGCGAAGAGACGCCGGTCGAGGGGCGGCCCGGGCTTCTGGCCTCGCTCGCCGCCGTCTTCGCCCGCGGCGATTTGATCGTGGCGGCTCATCATATTCTGGAAGAGGAAAACCTTTCGCTGAGCGAAGTCTTCCCCGATCTGCCCGATGTCTGGCACAGCGAAGAAGACCTGGCCCGGGTTCAGCTCGTCCAGGCATTGGCCGGTCAAGGCCTCTTCGAGGGCGAAATCAGCCCGGTCTATCATTTGGCCAAGATCCGCCACTCCGGCGCCCGCCTCCTGGCTTGGCGATCTTTGCTCACCGCGCTGGTGGCCCGCGGCCAGTGGCAACGGGCTCAAGACTTGCTCACTTCCTTCGAAAGAAATCCGCGGCTCGGTACGCCGCTCGAGGAGCGGCCGGCGCTCCGTCAATTGCTCCTCGAGATCATCCAGGAATGCGCTCCCCGCCGGGGACCCGGCGGAAATAACGGCGGCATGATCGCGGCCCTGCTCGCCGCCAGCGCCGGAGCCGCGGCTTGGCTCAGCCCGGCGCTGGCCCAAGCCCAGGCGACGGCGACCGATCCGGCCGGCGATTGGGGCGGCTGGTTATTGGTCGGCGGCGCGCTCGCCGCCGGGGGGTATTTTCTTTATCGCCATTCTCATCCGGTGCGAATGCGGGCGCTCCGCTCCCGGCTCGATTCGCTGGCCGAGGATTCCTCGGCCGAAGCGCGCCGCGAGGCGGCCGATTGGTTTTTCGAGGAGCGCCAAGCCGATCCCGAGCACTTCGTCGATGGGGCGGCTTACCGCTCGCTGCTCAGCCGGATTCGCGGCGGCAGCCTGGCCGCGCTCGACGTTTACCTGCGTCTGCTCGAGCGCGAGGATCCGGTGGCCCGCCAGTTATTGAGCGCCGCCGACCGCCGGGCCTGCGAGCGGCTCATCCTTCGCCAGCTGATCGGCGGACGCGGGTTGGAGCGATTGATCCACGCAACCCTGGACGCCCGCCTCTCGGTGGACTTGATGGACGAGCTGGTCCAACGCCTCCATCGCCCGCCGGTCTTCACCCGGGTCCGCGACGGAATCCGGAACGGCAGCTACCGCGAAGCCGAGATTCTGCTCCGGGCCATGGAAAGATCCGATCCCAACCAGCACGAGACCGTCGAGGACATGGTCCACCTTTTACAGAATCTGGAGCGGAGGAATTTCTTTCACGTCCGAAAATTCCTCGAGCGGGTTCGCTCCCGGCCCGAGCTGGCCGGCTGGTTGAATCCGCGAAGCTTGACGGCCCTGCTGGCCGCCGGCGCCGGCGCGGCCACTTGGCTGAGCGCCGGCCTGGCCGAAGCCTCGGTGGGCATGGCCGCCCAGCCCGACGGCCCAGGATGGCTCACCGGCGCAGCCCTGCTCGGCAGCGGCCTCTTGGCGGCGATCTCGGGCGGCTCCTCCAATCCGCCTTCGGGCCGGAGCCTCCAAGCCTTGGCCCGGGGGTTGTTCACCGCCGGCCGCTTGAACTGGGCCGAGGAGAACCTCCGCGATCGCTTCCTCCTCCGCTTCATGGGCCTGAGCCCGCTGGAGAAGTCGGCTCAAATGGCCGAGCTCCATGGCGCTCTCCGCGAGCTCGCGGCTGCCGGCACGCCGCTTTCGATTCAGCCGGATTTCCTGATCGCCCTGTTGCGGGACAAGGATCCCCGCTGGGCCTTGGAATTCTTCAATGCCTTGAGCGGCCTGGGCGAGGCGACCTTGAGCCAGGGAACCCCGCTGAGCTTTTTGGCCAAGGGCCTGCAGCGCCGCGGCGTGGCCGAGGAGTCGATGCCGGTCCTTCGCCCGCTTCAAGGCGAGGAAATCCGCACTCCGGCTTGGCTGCGATTCCGCGCGGTCATCGAGGACTTTTCGGCCAATCTCGAGCCCAAACCGGCCGAGCTCCCGCTCCGCCAAGTTCTTCCGATCCACTATCTCGACAATCACGCCCAGGGCGACGGCGCCGCAGCCCTCAACGGAGTCCGCCGCAGCATCCTGCGGCGCCTTTACTTTCAATACTGGCGGCCGGACCGCTCGCCCAGCTTTCAGGAATTGGCGGTGGCCCTGCTCGACGAGCAAAACCACCTGCCCCTGGTCAGCCGCCCCGATTCTCAGGGCCGACGGCTGCTGCTGAACGGTCATCACCGAATCGCCGCCCTGCTAAGCTTGGTGGCCGACGGGATTTTGCCCGAGGAAGTCTTGACGAGAATTCCCTTTCACCGCGACCGGGACCTCGATCCCGAGGCTCTCATCCACCGGGCTTTCGCCGGCGGGACGCTGCCCAACCCGCGCTCCGGCGTGGGTTGGCGGCAACTGCTCGGCTTCGACGAGCCGAGCCGGGTTTTTCTGGAACGTCGATCGATCGATCAGGATTTGGTGGCTTGGATTAGGGAAGTTCGGACGGCGCCGACAAGCGGACGGCCTAGACGCTCTCCTCGGGGACGATGAACTCGAACTCCACCGTGTTGAAGCGGAGCTTGTCGCCGTGCTGAAGCGGTCGGGCCGAGCGCTCGCCCTGGGGCAGGCGCTCGCCGTTGAGATAGGTGCCGTTCTTGCTGTTCAAGTCTTGGACGTAGAAGTCGTCGTCCTCTTGGATGATGGCGGCGTGGGTCCGGGAAATGAAGGCGTCGTTGATGACCAGGGTGACGAGCCGCTCGTCGCGGCCGATCAGCAAGGGGCCGGTGCCGCGAAAGATGAGCGGAACCTCGAAGCTCTTGCGTACCAGCCGAGCGCTGCGCAGGGCTTCGTTGACCGACATCGGCCGCTGATGAAGTTTAATTTTTGAGGTGAGTTCTCCCAACATCATCTAAGCAAGCCCCAGGTTTTCCGTTTTTGCCAAAACAATGGGGATAAGTAAAGGCATAGTGGGGCACCCATCCTTTCCCTCGCTCATTTTATACAAAGCCGAGGCCGATCTCCTCAGGAATTTCAGGCGGGGACCAAGGTGCAAAGATACGGCCAGCCCGCTAATGCAACGCATCATTCCGGGGACCGGATAAAAAAAAGCCACGCTTTCGCGTGGCCTTTTTCATCGAGATCTTTTTGGATTAGCGGCGCCGTTTGACGCGGAGCGCCACAGCCGCCATTCCCAGGATAGCCAGGTAGAAACCGTGGCTCACCGAGGAAGCCGAAGCGTTGAGCGAACAGCCGCCGCTGCCGGCGGTGATGCCGCCGGCCGGCTCTTGGGGAGCGGGATCGCAGGCGTCGCCGATCTTGTCCTCGTCGGCGTCGGCTTGGTCGCCGTTGCTGACGCTGGGGCAGTTGTCCTCGCCGTTCTTGACGCCGTCGTTGTCGCTGTCGGCCTCGGGATTGTCGAGGTCGCAGGCGTCGCCGATGCCGTCGCCGTCGCCGTCTTCCTGACCGGCATTGCCGTTATTGGGGCAGTTGTCGGTCACGTTGGGCTTGCCGTCGCCGTCGGCGTCGGTGCTGGTCGGGCCGTCGGTCGGCTCGGGCTCTCCGCAAAGCGGATTCGGATTGGTCGGGCAGGTATCGACGCCGTCAATCACGCCGTCATCGTCGCTGTCCGGATCGAGCGGATCGCTGCCCTTGGTGGCTTCGTCCTCGTCGCTCAAGCCGTCGTTGTCGTCGTCGACGTCGCAAACATCGCCGTTGCCGTCGCTGTCGGTATCGAGCTGGTCGGGATTGGCGTCGGTCGGGCAATTATCGACGTTGTCGAGGATGCCATCGCCGTCGGTGTCGGGCACGACCGGATCGTCATTGGGATCGCAAGCCGCGCCGATGCCGTCCTCGTCCTTATCCTCCTGGTCTTCGTTAGGGACCAAGGGGCAGTTGTCGCTCTCGTTGGGCTTGCCGTCGCCGTCGGCGTCGGAATCGCATTGGTCGCCGAGGCCGTCTTCGTCGGCATCGGCCTGATCGGGATTCCGCAGATTGGCCAAAGTCGTGGCGTCCTGGCAGGTGGTCTGGTCGGGCGCGCAGTTGTCGACGCCATCGGGCTTGTCGTCGTTATCCCAGTCGTTGTCGCACTTGTCGCCCTTGGTGTCGCCGTCGCAATTCTCCTGGCCGGGGTTATGGTCGTCGGGGCAATTGTCCTGGTCGTCGGCGATGCCGTCGCCGTCCTTATCCGGCTCGCTGGTGCAAGCCGAGGAGCAGCCGTCGCCGCTGACGGTGTTGCCGTCGTCGCACTCTTCGTTGCCTTCCTTGTTGCCGTTGCCGCAAACCTCGCCGCCGTCGCTGACCGTCTCGATCTCGACCCCGTCGAAATTGTTGTTGTTGCCGTTGTCGCAGATGACCGCGTTCTCGGAATTCTTCATCCCGGTGACTTTTTGGCCCTGCTTGGTCTTGACGGTGAAACCCCGGAAGGTGACCCGGCTGGCGGTCACTTCGATCGCGCATTTGTCGTCGGCCAGGCCGGTGGTGTCGATGACGACCTTGCCGCCGTTGGAGGTGCCGTCGAGCATCAGAGCGATGCCGTCGTTGCAGGCCGGGCTGTCGCCGGTGCAATCGAGGTCGGTGTCGCTGTTGAAATGGATGGGCGCGGTCAGGGCGATGGTCATCGCCGAGCCCTTGCTGAACTTGATGAGGTCGGTGCAGGCCCGGAACTCGTCGCGGTTGAAGCCTTGCTCGACCTTGCGGCGCAGCGAGTTGAAGTCGTCGGCGCTATCGCTGCTGCTCAAAACTTGGCAGGTGGTGTTGTCGACGACGGAATGGGCCGGGGAAATTTGGAGTAGCGGGAGTAAAGCGACCAGGGCCGCCCCGAAATATTTCTGCAAACGCATAAGCAAAGCCTCCATAAAGCCAAGCGTGGTGATGCCGATTGCACGGAATAGGCCCATCCCCCACGAAGGAAAACCTGTGGATAGTATCGAGCGGAATTGTCGAAAGTTGCGTGATCAGAAGAAGGCGAAACCTTGGCGCTCCAGAACCGAAAATATCCGCGGAGGGGCAAGGCTGAATGGCACACCCCCGTTAGAAAGATAGAAGAAGGAAAGGGGCGTCGCTGTCAGCAGGACGCCCTCTTTCTTTATAAGGCCTTAGGCCTTGACCCCGCCGGCCATCTCCGCTAATCTGGGAAATCTTTTGATAAATCAACTAGTTAAAAGCGTCATCCTGAGGAGCGAAGCGACGAAGGATCTGTGACCCACCAAGATTCTCTAAAAAGCCCACGTCACTTCGTATCATCGGAGGATTCCGTGGATACGAAGGGGCTTTGGGCTTACATAGTTTCTTGGCCAGTCGTAGATCCTTCGCTTCGCTCAGGATGACAATCGACGATGGGCTTACTTTCCTGGATCGCGCTGATTTCCCTCTTCTTCTACCTGACGCCTTTCCTCCGGCTGCTCGGGCGGCCCTTGCGCGCGGTGCTCGCGCCCAAGAAAAAATCGATCCCGGTCAGCTTCAATTCTTTTCTCATCAAGATCGGCCGCTGGGAATACCTGCTCGGGCCCTTCCGCGACCGGCTGCTCTCGGTCCTCCTGCTCAGCATCGTGGTCTGGCGCTGGCTCAAGGAGTCGCCGCTCAGCCAGGAGACCCTGCTCGCTTCCTCCTTGATCGTCTTCTACAATCTTTTGGCCATCATCACGATCCGCTACCGCGACGGCGTCCGCCTGAAGCTGGCCGAGATCGCCCGGGTCCACTCCAACACTCATCCCGAGGATTTCTTCAACCTTTACTACTTGAGCCTGAGCCCCTGGCCGCCGACCTTTCCGGTGGAGGGACTGCGCGAGATCGATTTTCAAAACGCCGACTACCGCAGCGGCAAGCCGCCGATCCATTCGCGCTGGCCGATCGTCGAATCGGCCCTGGCCACCAGCACCCTGGCCCGAATGGCGATCATGGCCTTCAAGCGGGTCGGGCCCGAATACGGCCGCGACGCCTTCGACGGGCTGGCCCGGCTCTGGGGCTCGCGGGTCGCCCAGATTTTCCGCTGCCATCTCAAGATCGACGGGGCCCGCGACATCGCGCCGATCGAGGGCAAGACCTTGCTGCTCTTCAACCACAAGAGCTATCTTGACTTCGCCTTGAATTTCTTCGCCTTGGGCTCGATCCACAAGGCTGACGGCCGCCACTTGCGGCCCCGCTTCATCGCGGCCAAGGATCACTTCATCGACAACCCTTTCATCTATTCGTGGATCGGCTTGGGCAAGGTGATCGAGAACGCCGGGATGATCTTCATCAACCGCGAGAAGGGCAAGGGCTGGGCCGCCATGCAGCAGGCGGCCGACATCCTGGTCAGCCGCGACGTCGAGATCGCGGTCTATCCCCAGGGCACCCGAGCCTATTTCATGCGCTCGCCCACCGGCGAGCGGCTCGACGCCGGTTATTATACGACCTTCACCAAGAAAACCTGGGATGAGCCGCTGGGCCACCTCAAGCCCGGCACCGCCAACCTGATCCTCGACACCCTGATCGCGCTGCGCCAGCGCGGCGAAAGGAAGCTGAACATCCTGGTCACCGGCATCGTCGGCAGCGCGGTCGCCGGCCCCAAGGGCAGCTTCAAGGCCCAGACCGAGGCCGAGGTCCGCTTCAAGATCTTGCCGGTTTGGGAATTGCCGACCGAGCTGGCGGCGGGCCTGAAATCGCCGGGCGGCCACGAAGCCTCGACGCCGGAGGAAAAGCGCTATCTCGAGCAATTGGCCCGCATGCAGGTCGAGATCAACGCCAAGCTGCTCGCGGCCACCGATTGGCACCAATATCTTTTGAATCGGCTGCCGGTGGAGCTGAGGCATCTCGAGTTTCCCGAAGCCGAAATCGAGGCGGTTTCGAAACGCCTGGCCCAGGCCGAAGCCGAGGGCGAGGTCCGGCCCTTCATCCTGCTCGATCGGATCTTTTCACTCGAGCCTTCACTCTGGGATCGTTTCTTGCGGCTCTTCGTCCCTCTATTGCAGCGCAACTTCGGCGATCCGTCCTGGAAGGCCTTGTTGCAGGAAGTATCGGAAAGATTGCGGACTCGGTGAGCGTAGGGGCACCCCTTGCGGGTGCCCAATCTGCGGTGATTGCGATCGCTTTGCCTTGGGCACCCGCAAGGGGTGCCCCTACGCCGGCCTCTTCAGCGCCAAGTGGAACACCTTCATCACCTGATCCTTGCGCTCCGCCAGCATCTCAGGGCTGAGCGGCGGCCGATGGAAGATGTCCTCCAGGCTGTTGGCGTAGGCGAAGTAAAAGGAGATCGCGCCCATGAAGGTGACGATGAGGTGGCTCGGCTTCAAATCGGGGCTCATCAGGCCGGCGCCTTGAGCCATTTGAATCAGCGTTTCCATCCGCTGGTAGATCGGGCCCCGGATTTCCTTCCAGATGCTGCGCGAGACGATGCCGCCCTCCAAGCCGTCCCACATCAGAAGGCGGACGAAGATTTGATTGTGGGCGATGAACTCGTGAAAAATCGTGAGGGCTTCGTCGAGCAATTCCTCGCTCTCCAAGGGAAAGGCCCCGCCTTGGGAGCTTTGGCTCAAGCGGACCGCGAACCAGGCCTCCAGGGCCTGCCACTGCTGGATGTGGACCGCCCGGTAGAGCCCCTCCTTGTTGTTGAAGTAATGGTAAATCATCCGCTTGTTGACTTTGGCCTTGTCCAAAATTTCGCTGAGGCTGGTCCCGAGGAAGCCGGACTTGGCGAAGGCCTTGGTGGCCCAAGCCAGGATATTCTCACGGGTTTTCACCGGGTCCCGTTTCTGGGCCGGAGCTTCCCGGCCCTTGGCGGCCTTGGATTTCGCGGGTTTAGCGGAGCGAGGCATGGATTCTCCCTTGACAAAATTCGCGCAACTTTTAAAGATTGTAACCGATTGGTTACTTTGTTAGGAGATGACCAAATGAATGCTGAATCTTCCTTAAAGCCCGGGGTCGACTTGAAGCAACGCTTATTTTTCCGCTTCGCCCATCCGGTCTCGCCGACCCTGGTTTTCGGGCCCTTGGCCTTGCTCCTCTTCGTTCTTTCCTACGATCTTCAAGCTCGATCTTGGTACTCGGCCACTGCCCTGGTTCTGGGGGGGGTGCTGGTCTGGACCTTGATCGAGTACGCTTTGCACCGCTTCGTCTTCCACCTGGTCCAAGTGAAGGAACCATGGAAGACCATCGCCTCGGGCCTGCACATGGACCACCACCGGGACACCGAGGTCAAGAACCTGATCATCGCCCCGCCGCTGGTCAGCCTGCTCTTCAGCATCCCGATCTTCGCGATCCTGCTGGCCTTCACCTGGAACATCAGCACCGCGCTGCTGCTCCACACCGGGGTCCTGCTCGGCTACATCGCTTACGAGTGGTGCCACTACGGCGCCCATCAATACAATTCCAGCTTTCCGCTCTTCCGTTACCTGAAGCGCTATCACCTCCAGCATCATTTCAAGCATCCTCAGGGAACTTTCGGGGTCACCACCCCGATGTGGGACTACCTCTTCGGCACCGCCTATAAGCCGAAGCGAGCTTGAAGGCGAAGCTAAAGCCCTTTGCTACGGGAAGGTTTTCGGGATCCCGTAGCCAGGGGCTTTAGCCCCGTCCAATCGCGACCTTTTCCTTTGCAATCGGCGTAGGCCGCTGTTACACAGAAATTCTTCCAAGGGATTCATCCACCCTTATCCAATGCGAAGGGTAAGCACCTTAAGGAGACCTTCGCATGAAAAGCAGCTCGCTCGCCCTCTCCTGCCTCGTTTTGGCCGGTTGGGGCTTTTCCGTCCACGCCGCCGACATCCGCCACACTTTCGCCGGCGACGATCGAAACAGCTTCTACATCGACGATGCCGGCGGCTCGGTCGACAACGGCGGCAACGACCTTTCCTATTACCTCAACCTCCGCGACGTCGACCAATCGGCGATCGGCACCCTTTTCCTCTTCGCCGATGACGGCGTCGCCGAGCCGACCGTCGACAACGGCTTTGCCGGCCACGGTGTCGCCGGCGATTTCACCGGCGGCAGCGGCATCCAGCTCTTCGAGCTCAGCAGCCTGCCGCTCACGACGGCCGCCGGCGAAGTCGGTTTGGCCGGCAATGCCCCGCCCACTCCGGTCAGCTATCAAGGCGACGTGAGCGGCCTGACCGTCGAGCAGGTCAGCTATACCTCGGACGCGGCCGGCGATCGGTTCGTCATCGTGGAGTACCGGGTGATCAACGGCTCCAGCGGGACGGTCCAGGCCCGGATCGGCCTTTCCAACGACTTCGACGTCGACCTGAAGAGCGCCGACGCTCTCGTCGGCTACGACGCCAGCCAGCTCCCGACCGTCTTCCAGCAGGAACAGGGCCCGCTCGATCCCAGCCACACCACCGTCGGCGTCAGCCTGCTCCGCGGGGCTTTGGCCCAGTACCGGCTGGAGAGCTGCAGCGGCGCCTTCGGCTCCTGCGAGATCCTTGACGGCGGCGACACGGTCCGCTCGGCTTTCTTCCAAGGCGCCTCCGGCCAAGTCGGCAATTTGACCGCGGGCGTTCCCGACCAGGACTTCGCGGTGACCATCGCGGCCAACCTCGGCTCGATTCCGCCCGGCGAGTCGCGAGGCGCCGTCTTCTGCTACAACGCCGCCAACGGCGCCGACCCCGACGAAGGCTTGGCCAATTGCCTGAGCACCGCCCTCGACTGCGAGACTTTTTACGAGAACGAAGTTCAGATCTGCGGCAACGGCTTGGTCAATTTCAATGAGACTTGCGACGACGGCGACTCCGATCTGAACGACTCCTGTCCCGACGGACCCAGCGGCAGCTGCGAGCCGGCCTCCTGCGGCGACGGCTTTACCTGGGACAGCGACGGCGGCGATGAGACCTGCGACGACGGCAATGCCAACGACAACGACGCTTGCCCCAGCGGCGCCCTCGGGACCTGCGACGACGCCACTTGCGGCGACGGCATCGTCTGGAACACCGACGGCGGGACCGAAGCCTGCGACGACGGCAACGCCGACAACACCGACGCCTGCTGCAATTGCCAGCCGGCCCGCTGCGGCGACGGCTTCCTCTGGGCCGGCAACGAAAGCTGCGACGACGGCAACGACAACACCAGCGACGCCTGCCCCTCCGGGCCGACCGGCACCTGCGAGCCGGCCCGCTGCGGCGACGGCCACGTTCAGACCGGGGTCGAATTCTGCGACGACGGCGACAACGACACCAACGACGCCTGCCCCAGCGGCCCCGGCGGCAGCTGCCAAGCGGCGAGTTGCGGCGACGGCTTCGTCCAGACCGGCGTCGAGGTCTGCGACACCGCGATCAGCGGCTCGGCCTGCGTCGATAACTGCACCCAATTCGACAGTTGCGGCGACGGCAACCTCGATCCGGGCGAGGCCTGCGACGACGGCGACAATATCACCAGCGACGCCTGTCCCTCCGGTGACAGCGGCACCTGCCAAAACGCCCGTTGCGGCGACGGCTTCGTCCGGGTCGGCGTCGAGGGCTGCGATGACGGCAACACCGACGACGGCGACGGCTGCCCTTCGGACTGCGAGGTCGGCGCCGGCCCGGGACCCAGCGCCGGCCCGGGACCCAGCCCCGATCCCGGCACCGGACCCAGTCCCGATCCCGGGGTCGTTCAGACCTGCGGCAACGGCATCAAGGAAGGCACCGAGCTCTGCGACGACGGCAACGAAAACGAGAACGACCTTTGTTCCTCGGAGTGCTTCCCCTTGCCGGTCCTGCAGGGCGGCGGCACCTCCAGCAACTCGCCGCTCCGCGCCGGCGGCTGCTCGCTGCAGGTCGGGGAGCGGGGCTGAAGCCCCTGGCTACAAGATCTCGTAGCAAGGGCCTTTAGGCCCGCCAAGATCCCACGGAAAAGGGAGAGATCGATAAAGCCCCTGCGGCCACCTAGCCGTGGGGGCTTTTCTTTGGTGACAACCAGTAAGAAAGGCTCGGGAAGCAACCCAATCCAATGAGCTTCGATAATTCCCGGGAGTAGAGAGGGCACTAATGGATTTTTCGTTTCCTTTTCGGTTGATGCAATGGGGCA
>DATEDP010000119.1 GCA_035281585.1 bacterium | reverse complement strand
GCGGCCGGCTTTTTCAGCGCCAAAACCCGGGTGCCGGTTCCGGCCCGAACCACGTCCCGCAGGATGCTGACCATCGCCATCGCGGTCTTGGGCGTGATCACGTAGCCCGGCGGAATGTAGTCGCCATAAAGGACTTTCTTCTCGTACTCGGTCAAGTTGAGCCCGTCGTCCTTGGTCGACTTGTCGCCGGCTTCGACCAAGTCTTGGCGGAAGCCCATCTCGTCGATCGATTTTTGGCCGCTGCCCATCGGCATCGTCTCGGGCTTGGTCTCGGCCGAGGCGGTCGGGCCGCTTTCGGGCTCCGCCGGCTTGGCCGGCTTATCCGGCGAATCGCCGGCTTTGATTTCCTGGTAGCTGATCAGGAAGGGCGTCGTCGGGGGCGTGAACTCCTCGATCACCTTACCGCTGGGATCGACGATTTTGGTGATGATGTGGGTCTGAGGCAGGATGCCGCCGGTGACGAAGGCCCCGTAGGCGGTGGCCAGCTCCTCGAGCAGGATGTCGTTGGCGCCCAGGGCCATCGAATAATACTTGAAGATCGGCGTATGAATGCCGAGCTTGCGCATGAAGCCGGCGGCGTAGTGAGTGCCGATGTCCATCAAGATGCGGACGGTGACGACGTTGCGCGAGTTGACCAAGGCATTGCGGAAGACGGTGGGACCGTAATACTTGCCGCCGTAGTTCTTGGGCTTCCAGAATTTACCGGGCGACTCCTCATAGACGATCGGCGAATCCATCACCACCGTGCTGGTGGTGTAGCCCTTATCCAGCGCCGCGGCATAGATCAGCGGTTTGATCGAGGAGCCGGGCTGGCGGAGGGCCTGGGTGGCCCGGTTGAACTCGCTCTTGGTGAAGTCGCGGCCGCCGACGATGGCTTTCACCGCGCCGCTGAAGGGTTCATAGGAGAACAGCGCGGCCTGAACTTCCGAAGATTGATCGAGAACAAAGGCGTTGTTGGCGGTGGTGATCGCCGACTTGGCCTTGGGGCTGGCCGCCTTCATCTGGACTTCGATCACGTCGCCGGCCGCCGGCTGCCAGGGCTTGGCGCCGTGGGCCGGGGTTTTGGCCCAGTTTAAATCTTCTTTCGAGATGACGCCCTCGGCCCTTCCAACCAGGATCTTGATCCCCCGGTCATTGGCCTCGGTCACCACGCCCAGATAGCGCTGGCCGGGCTTGAGCGGGGTCGGCTCGGCCATCGATTTTTTGTAGCCGGGATCGGAGAAGGAATCGACCTCGCCGGTCGATTTCATGAGGTCGAGATGGACTTTGTTGCCGAAGGCGAGGATCTCGTCTTTGGTGGCCAGATGCTGCAACGGTCCACGGAAGCCGAAGCGCTTGGCGTAGTTGTCGGTGCCTTCGACGACCGCTTGCTGGGCGGCTTGGTTCATTTCGAGGTTGGCGGTGGTGTAGATCTTCCAGCCGCCGGTGTAGAGGTCGTTGCCGTATTTCTTTTGGAGATCGCGCCGCACCTCCTCGACGAAGTAGGGCGCGTATTTGATGTTGAAGTCCTTGTCGACGCCGGCCTCATAGATCTTGAGCGGAAACTTCTTGGCGGCTTCGCCCTCGGCCTTGGTGGCGTAACCTTCCTCGACCATCCGGTCGATGACGTAGTGCATGCGCTGGACGGCGCGCTGGGGATTGACCAGCGGGTTGAAGAGCGAGGGGGCCTTGGCCAAACCGACGATCATCGCGATTTCGGCCAAGCTGAGCTCGTCGAGATTCTTGTGGAAGTAGTTCCGGGCCGCCGCGGCCACGCCGTAAGCCCGGTTTCCGAAGAAGGTTTGGTTGAGATAGATGTAGAGGATCTGATCCTTGTTGAGATTCTTCTCGATGCGGGTGGCCAGAATGGCTTCCTTGATCTTGCGATCGTAGGTCCGTTCCGGCGACAGGAGAAGGGCTTTGGTGACCTGCTGGGTGATCGTCGAGGCGCCCTGGACGACGTGGCCGGCCTGCAGGTTGCTGATGAAGGCGCGGACGATGCCGTAGGGATCGACGCCGGAGTGCTCGAAGAAGCGGTCGTCTTCGCTGGCGACGAAGCCTTCGATCAGCTTTTTCGGAATCTTGTCGATCGGCGTCAGGATTCGGGCTTCGGTCCAGAACTCGCCGATCTTGTTGCCGGCGTCGTCATAGACCTCGGCCATGACCGGGGGCCGATAATCCTCGATCTTGTCGAGCTTGGGCAGGTCGGCGGCGATGTGGAGGTAGAAGGCATAGCCGGCGATTCCGACGAGCACGGTCAAGACGACCAAGGCGACGCCGCTCCAGAGAAAGAAACGGAAAAGACGTGAGAGAAAGGATTTTTTAGGGGGTTTTGGCGAGCTAGACATAGGCTTTTGTCAGGACGTCGCTAGCATGCAGGGTAAGACCCGGCAATAGGAATAACGGCCGTTTCACGGCTTTGGCTTGAGAAAAAACCCTGACATTGCTTGACCTTTCGGCCGACGACCTTTACATCTTCTCGAATAAGCACAGAATATTCACCGTATTGGAATTCTGCTTGAAAAGGAGATTTTATGAAACGCTCGTTGAAGGTTTGGCTTCTGATGGGCGCCTTGCTTGCCGGCGGCGGTTTCGCCTGTAAGAAGGCCGAAAAAGCCCCGTCGACCGAGGCCACCGATACCAAGACCCTGGCGCCGACCGGCGCGGAAGGGGCCGCAGCTCCGGAACTTCCGCCGCCGCCACCCCCACCACCGCCGCCTCCGCCACCGGCGCCCGCCTTGACGCCACCGGCTCCGCCTTCGGCTCCCGTTGCGACGCCTTCCGCGATCACGCCGCCCAGCGGCTCGGCCGTTCCGCCTTCGGCTCCGACCGCCCCCAGCCTGCCGGCCGGCTCGCCGGCTCCGACCAGCAAGGATTTAGGCACGGTCACGCCGCCCTCGGGTACCGTGCCGAGCATGCCGACCGAGCCGGTTCCCGGCACCGGCGCTTTGCCGCCGGCTCCACCGCCGCCCCCGCCTCCGACAGGCACGAGCCCGGCCGCGCCTTCGGCTCCGACGAGCCCAGCGGCCCCCGAGGCACCGGTTGCTCCGGCGGCGCCGAGTGCACCTTCAGCTCCTGCCGCACCAGCGGCGCCCGCTGCACCTTCGGCTCCTAGTAGCTGGTAAAATTCCAAAAAAAACCCCGTTCCATTGCGGAACGGGGTTTTTCATTTCTCATCAAAGAAAAACTAAATTTTAAAAACGTTGGTCGCTTGCGGACCCTTGGCGCCGTTGGACAGGTCGAACTCGACGGTCTGTCCCTCGGACAGGGTCTTGTAGCCTTCGCCGGAGATGGCGGAGTAGTGAACGAACACATCCTGCCCGTTGTCCTGCTCGATAAAGCCGAAGCCCTTATTGTTATTGAACCACTTCACCTTACCGCGTTCACGATCTGCCATAGATACCTCCGTAAAAAAAATGCAGCCCTTGAATTAGGCGAGGCCAGCAACGGAATTGCCGCTGGAGTACGCATCGCGATCATTCAAGAACTGCATCATCGTTAAAACGACCTGCGCTTCCATGGCTATGAAGCGAAGGTTGGTATTGCTTAAGGTTGGGAAGATTCCCAGAGGCGCGGGCTATCTTAGCCCTCATTCCTTGTCAACTGGGGACTGAGTCGGGGCGGGCTTTTCGGCCGGTGAGTCGAGGACGACGAAGACCTCGTTGGGTCGCATGTAACCGAAGCGTTCTCGGGCTAAGTATTCGAGATGCCGGGGGTCCTTCAGCCTTTCGACCTCGGCCCGGAGCTCTTCCTGCTGGGTCAGGAGCTCGGAATTTTCTCCCTGGAGAGTTCTGTACAGAGTCTTGAGGCGGAGCAAATCGAGGATGCCGTTGTTGCTGAAGAGGGTCAGGAGGCCGAAACCGAAAATAATGAAGAGAGTGCCGCCGAGAAAGAAGCGGGTGAGCATCGGCTTGAGGCGACGGTCGCGAGCGGCTTTTTTGTTGTCGGATTTGGAGCGCAAGTCTCTCCCTCTCAGGATTTTGCGTTTTTAACACGAGGTCATCCTGAGCGCCAGCGAAGGATCTGCGACTGGCCAAGAAAAAGGCTAATCTGAATCCCTTCGTGTCTGCGGAAATGCTTCCGAAGACACGAAGGGACTTAAATCTTGCAAAGTATATTGGTAGGTCGCAGATCCTTCGCTTCGCTCAGGATGACAAGACGACTAAAACAAATTCTCCTGCTTATTGGACGCCGGCCGGGTCAGTCCAAAATATTGATAAGCCAAATCGGTGGCGATGCGGCCGCGCGGGGTGCGCTGGATGAATCCGCATTGGATGAGAAAGGGCTCATAAACGTCTTCGATGGTGTCTTTCTCCTCGCTGATCGCGCTGCTCAAGGTTTCGACGCCGACCGGGCCGCCGCCGAATTTTTCCAGGATGGTGGTGAGGATCTTGCGGTCCATGTGATCGAAGCCCTTTTCATCGACTTCGAGCAGTTGGAGGGCGGCCCGGGCGACCTGGGCATCGAGCAGGCCGGCGGCCTTGACCTGGGCATAGTCGCGGGAACGCTTGAGCAGGCGGTTGACGATGCGCGGGGTGCCCCGGGCCCGCTTGGCCAGCTCGCCGGCGCCTTCCTCGGTGGTCGGGATCTCGAGGATCCGGGCCGAACGCTTGACGATGGTCGCCAATTCCTCGGTGCTGTAAAAATCGAGCCGGGCCACCACCCCGAAGCGGTCGCGGAGCGGCGAAGTCAGGAGGCCGGCCCGAGTCGTGGCCCCGACCAAGGTGAAGCGCGGCAAATCGAGCTTGATCGTCTTGGCCGAAGGGCCTTGGCCGATGACGATGTCGAGCTGAAAGTCTTCCATTGCCGGGTAGAGGATCTCCTCGACGGTGGTGTTGAGCCGATGGATCTCGTCGATGAAGAGGACGTCTTTCTCTTCGAGGTTGGTGAGGAGGGCCGCCAGATCGCCGGGGCGCTCGATGGCCGGGCCCGAGGTCGACTTGATGTTGGCCCCCATTTCGTTGGCGATGATATTGGCCAGCGAGGTCTTGCCCAAGCCGGGTGGGCCCGAGAAGAGGCAATGGTCCAAGGGCTCGCCGCGCTGCTTGGCGGCTTGGATGAAGATGGCGAGCTTCTCCTTGATGCCGGTCTGTCCGACGTAGTCGGCCAAGCTTTGGGGGCGAAGCGAGCGGTCGATCAGCTCCTCTTCGGGAAGAGCCGCGGCGGCGTCGAGATGGAGATTCTCTCGCGACATTCTATCGGCCTTAGCTTAAGTCCTTTCCTGAAACAACAGCGAAAATCTCACCGACTCCGGCGAAATCCGCTGGCCGCGCTGCTCCAACCGTAGATGCTCGAAATCGATCCGGGCCGGCCGGCCGCCGAGCCGGGTCTCGAAGCTCATATCGGAGGGCGGCAAGTCGAAGGTCCGGTAATGGGCATCCTCGCCGGCCTTGATTTTCTCGGAGGCGTGCTTTTTCAGCAGCGCTTGAACCATCGGCTCGAGATCGATGTCGCCCAAGCGGCGGCCCTGGCGAAAAACCTCGATGCGGTAGCTCTCGGTACCGCGCCGGACGCAGAGCGGCGGCGAGCCCGCATATTGGTTGCAGTCGGAGCTGCTTTGGCCGGCCTCGAGAAATTGGATCGCCGAGGAGCTGAAATAAAGATCGTAACCCCGGATATTCAAGGCCTCATTCGAGCTTTGCTCCAGGAAATTGATGTTCACGACCTCGACCTCGAGCTCTTCCGGCGGCAGCGCGGGATCGCGCCGCAAGACCCGGAGAACGTCCATCGTCGAGCAAGGGCTCTCTTCATGATGACGGCTGCCCAGTAGCTCGCCGAAATAAGGTTGGAGAGCTTCGCAGCCGAGGCTTTCCTCGACGTAGGCGACCTGGCTTTCGAGTTGAGTCCGCCGCTTGGGATCGAGAGTCCGCAGCCGGGCTTGGTCGATCGGGAGGGGATTGCCGAGCATTTTCGCGAGACGGTTCTTTTGGCTGGCCTGGGTCAAGGGCACGGCGCTCCAGGGACCGGCCACGGTGGCCAGGGCCAATAGGCTCAAGCTGACGGGAATCCAGGCGATGTGGGGCCGGCGCGACAGGACGAGATAAAGGCAGAGGGCCGCGCCCCAGACCAAGAAAATCAAGCCGTAATAGCGCGGCGGCGTCCAGCCGAACTTTTGCACCAACCCGAAGGCCTGAATGGCGAAGATCGCCAAGAAGGGGAAGAGGGCCAGGAAAAAGCCTCGGCGGTAGATTTTCAACCAGCGCTGCCGGGCATCTTCTTCCAGCGGGTAGAGCAAGAGGTAGGTCAAAAGTCCGAAGCCGCCCAGCGTCAGGAAGGCGCTGACGCCGGTGGCCTGCAGCGAAAAGCCGCCCGAAAGCTTGATCAGCATCCAGAGCGCCAGCGAGGCGCCGATGATCAGGATCAGCGGAAGCAGGACGAATTGAGCGAAAAATTTCAAAGCCCGCGGATAGGGTTGGGGAGCGGCTTCCAAGCCATCGAAATCCTCGGGAACGCCGGCGAGGAAAAACCAGGTGTTGAACACGCCGACGAGCAGCACCGACAGCACGATCTGGAGGATCTCGAGCGGGAATTTCGCCAGAATGGATCGCAGCACCACCAAGAAGAGGGTGATGCCGAGCATCAAGGTCCCCGAGAAAAGCAGCCCCAAGAGGAAGCGCAAAAAAATGCGGCGGTTGTATTCCCAAAAAGCCCGGGGTTGCCGATAGCCGAGAAAGGGGGCGTAGGCGGCGAAGAGATGGAGGGCCACGGCCAGCCCCGCGATTTCGAGGATGAAGGAGAGAGGATGGGAGGAAGGCGGGAAGGTCCGAATCCGCCAGTAATAAAGCGCCAGAGTCGCCGCGCCGATCAACAATGGCCCGAGCGTTTTCCAGCGACCTTTCCAACGGCGCTCGGCGATCAAGCTCAAGCTGTAGAGCCAGGAAATCCCCAAGATGCAGGGAATCAGCAACATCCAATGGGGAGATTCGGCGCCGAGGCGGTCGGTCAGCAGGCCATGGATGAATACCACCGAGGCTAGGGTGGCCACGATCAGGACGCCGGGAAAGCGTCGCAGGGCACGGCCGGCGGCAAGCCGGATGGCCGCTAGTCCACTGGAGGCTTCTTCGTGAGAAGATTGCATGCTTGCCTTTCGGGGGCGCGGGCCTAAAGGCCCTTGCTACGAGATCTTGTGCGGCGGGATCTTGTAGCGAGGGGCTTTAGCCCCGCTCTTCATCCGAGCCTGAACTTTAAGATAAAGCCTTCAGCCCTTCGCGGACCAGCCGCTCCAAGGGAAGCTCGGCGGCGCCGGGCACCGACTTCAGCGCCTTTTGGGCCTCTTGTCGGGTGTAACCAAGGTTCATCAAGGCGCTGGTCGCCTCTTCGGAAAGCGAGGTTGGCGCCGAGGGATGAACTTCCATCGCCGACTCGCCATGGCCGAGCCAGGCCAAGACTTTATCTTTCAACTCCACGATGAGGCGCTCGGCGGTTTTTTTGCCGATCCCGGAGATGGCCGTGAGCCGGACCAAGTCCTCGCTGCGGATCGCCGCGGCCAAGTCCTCGACCGGCAGGCCCGACATGATGGTGAGGGCCAACTTGGGGCCGACGTTGCTGACCTGGATCAGCTTGAGGAAGAGCTCCTTTTCGGAAGAGCGCTTGAAGCCGTAAAGGCTGATATTGTCCTCGCGGACGACGGTGTGAATTTTGAGCTCGACCTCGGAGCCGGGCAGGGGCAGCGAAAGCAGGACGTTCTTGGGAAGAAAAACCAGGTAACCGACGCCGCCGGTGAGCACCACCGCGTAATCCGGCCCGACTTCGGCAAGCGTTCCTTGAAGGTAGGCGATCATCCGACTTTCACCTTTCGGGCCATCCGGTAGGAGCTGAGATGGCAGAGCGCCACCGCCAAGGCATCGGAGGCGTCGGCGAAGGCTTCGCCCGGCAGCTTGAGCAGAGCCTTCACCATCCTTTGAATTTGCTCCTTGGAAGCATGGCCGTAACCGGTCACCGCCTGCTTGACTTGGAGGGCGGTATACTCATGGAGCGGCAGCTTGGCTCGGGCCACCGCGACCATGGCGGCTCCGCGGGCATGGCCGAGCTTGAGAGTGCTGCTGACGTTCTTGGCGACGAAGATGTTTTCGATGGCGACGGCGTCGGGCGAGTGGAGCTGGAGCAGCGCTTCGACCCGGTCATGGATGAAGCAGATCCGGTCGCCGAAGGCGAGCTTGGTGGGCGGGAAGATTCCCCCGTTGTCGATGTGCAGGCTGCGGCCCTTGATCTCCTCGACCAGACCATAGCCGGTGACGACACAACCCGGATCGATGCCCAGTATCCTCATCTATCCCTCTGTCGCGCGGTTTGCCTGGCGACATTAAGTCGCCAGTTTGCCCGCTTGACCTATTTCGCCAGCTTCTCCATTTCGGCTTCGGAAATGTCGAAGTTGGCGTAGACGTTTTGAACGTCGTCGTGGTCCTCGACGTTCTCCATGAGCTTCAGCATTTTCTCGGCGGCCTCGCCGCTGAGCTGAACCGAATTTTGCGGCACCAAGCCGAGGGCTGCCCGGATCGGCTGAATGCCCTTGGCCTTGATGGCGTTCAGCACCGCCTCGAAGGCGGAGGGGTCGGTGGTCACGTCGAAGGCGTCGCCCAAATCTTGGATGTCCTCGGCGCCGGCATCGAGGGCCACTTCCATCAGCGTCTCTTCGCTGGCGGCCTTTTTATCGACGGTAATGGTGCCCTTCTTGTGGAAGATCCAGCCGACCGAGCCCGATTCGCCCATGTTGCCGCCGCCTTTGCCCAGCAAATGGCGGATCTCGGCGACGGTGCGGTTTTTATTGTCGGTCAAAACCTCGATCATGATGGCCACGCCGCCGGGACCATAGGCTTCGTAGGTGATCTCTTCGTAGTTCACGCCTTCGAGCTCGCCCGAGCCGCGCTTGATGGCGCGCTGGATGTTGTCGTGGGGCATGTTCTCGGCCTTGGCCGCGTCGACCGCGGTCCGGAGGCGCGGATTGCCGCCGATGTCGCCGCCGCCCATCTTGGCGGCGACGGTGATTTCCTTGATCAGCTTGGAGAAGATGCGGCCGCGCTTGGCGTCGGTGGCGCCTTTCTTGCGTTTGATCGTTGCCCATTTGGAATGACCCGACATTTGGAAAACCTCAGAAATTCAGTGGTTTAAAGCTAGGTTGCTGTCTCTCGGGATAACCGAGGCCGAGCATTTTCTCAAGGGCAATTTCGCCGCCACCCTAATCGAGGGCGTAAGTTGAAACGCCGAAGCGGGCCAAGGCCTGGGCCGACGGGGCATCCTCGGCGCGATGCAGGGCCAAGGCCATTGGCCCCAAGTGAAGGGAGCGGCGCAGTCGCCTTAACTCCCAGCGCCGCTTCAGTCCCGCCAAGCCGCGTGAAGACTTGGGCTCCGGCGTCGACTCCGCCACGGCGAGCTCCCGCAAAAAGCCGGGGGGAGCCAAAACGACTTCGGGCGCGAAACGCTTCAGCCATGCTCGGAAGGAAGCGCGTGGCGGCGGCAGGATGGCCTGGGCACCCCGAAGAATCGGCCAATAGAGAGCCGCGATTCGGCTCGGGGTCTGGCTAAGATCGGTTTGAGCCAAAAGCCGGCGGAAGCTTCGGTTACCCAATTGGCGATCGAGGCGGGCGGCGAGCTCGTTGACATGTCCATAAGTCAAAGAGGATTCGCGGATCAGGCCATCGGGATCGACTCGGATCGGGCTCAGCACCGTCTGGAGATCGGCGCTTTCACGCAGCCGCCGAAAGGCCGCGTGGTGCTTGGCCTCGCAGCGGATGCCGGAATTGAAGATTCGCCGGAAGCTGTCGACCGGCAAGCCTTCCGGGCTTTCCGCTCCCTCTTGGGTTCGAATGATCCGATGCAGGCCTTTCAAGCCCCGAAACAGCTCCGGCGGCGGCAAGGCGCTGCCGGCGAAGAAGAAGGCCGGCGGAAAGCGTTTGAACAAGGCCGCCATGGCGGCATCGGGGACCCCCTTGGGCAGGGGCAAGGTTCTCAAGCCGACGGTCAGGGCGCCGAGCTCGGCGTAGATCCACTCCGGCTCATCGGAAGCGACCAGGTAGAAGTACTCGCCCTCGCGGGCGCCGGCCTCGAGCAAGCCCATGCCGAAATGCTTGGCTTTCGATTTGACGAACCACCAGGGCAGGTCGTGGTAGGCGCCACCGTATTCAAGCCCTAGGGCCGGCGACTCGGCCTGCAGCTTGGCGACTTCGTAGAAGCGTTGGACGAGGGTGCGGGTCATGATTCAGGTCATCCTGAGCGAAGCGAAGGATCTGCGACTGACCAAGGATCTTTGCAAGCTCCAAGTCCCTTCGTGTCTTCGGAAAAATTCCGTAGATACGAAGGAACCCCGTATTTCACAAATTCCTTGGCAGGTCGCAGATCCTTCGCTTCGCTCAGGATGACACGATTCATCGGTTTACTGCAATTCGAAGGTCTTCTCGAAGGAGAACTGGGTGTTGGCCACGACGTCGTGGACCGTGATCATGACGCGGTATTTTCCGAGCGGCGACTCCCGCGAAAGCTTGATCTGGTTGGCGAAGAGCATGCTGGGCTTGTCGTCCTTCAGGACCTTGGTCAAAGCGACGACCTTGGGCTGATTGACGACGACCTTGCCTTCGGGGCTCTCGACCAAAAGATCCTCGGTGACCGAAGATTCCTGCTGATCGTTGAGGGTCAGCCCCTGGATCTTGAAGAAGACGAAGATCAGATCGCCGGCGCGGAAGACCCCGTCCTTGCGGATCTGGCCGGGGGCCGGTCCGTTGGCGAAATAAAATTCGACCAGGTTGAGCTTGTCCGAGGTCGAGGCCGGCAGCGGATTGGGATTGCGCGGCTTTTCCTCCGGCTTGGGCTGGGGCAGGGGCGCCCCGTTCTTCGGAGCCGGGGCCGGGCTAGGCGGACGCTTCAGCGGCTTGGCGCCGGGCAAGAAAACACGCCAGCCTTGCCAGGGGCTGAGGCCGTAATCGCGGCGGATGAAATTGTTCTCGTTGCGGAAGCCGGTCCAGAGCACCGCCAACACCAAGAAGGCGGCCGCGGTCGCCCCGATCCAGGCCGAATGGGATGCCGGCTTGGCGATCACCAGGGTGTCAGCCACGAGGTCGCCCAGTCTTTGCTTGTGGCGGGTGAGGGCCATGAGCGGATAGCCGATGAAGTAGTCGATCGGCCGGAAGAGATTCCGCAGCAGGGCCGAAGTTCCGTCGGGCGGCTCGCCGTTGTCGAGGACGACTTGGCGCTTGAAGAGGGCCTTGCCCGGCGTCGAGCCGGTGAGGAATTCCAAAATCGCGTAATAGAGGACGAAGATCGCCGGCAAGCTCAGGTAAAGCACGAAGGAAAAGAGCGGATGAGTGGGCCGCATCCAAAGGATGAGGCCATAGAGCAGACCCAGCGAAAGGAAAAGATCCACCGCTTCGGCCATCAAGCGGCTCAAAGTCGACGCTAAGGGCGTTCGACCCAAGTCGACCGCCGGCAAATAACGCCGGGTTTTCTTGATGACTAGAGTTTTGGCCGCCCGATCGCCCAACCTTTGTTGGAGCGGCGAGGACTCCATGGCGATGACCGCGATCAAAAAGCCCAGCGGGTAGTCGATGAGCCGGAGGAAATTGCGGATGAAGACATTGCCCAAGGAAGCGGGCTGGCCGTTTTCCTCGATGACCCGCAGCCGGCAGACCAGCTTGCCGAGGGTGGCGCCGACCACCGATTCCATGGCGACATAGTAAAAGAAGAGCACGCCCAGGCTGAGTCCGATGTGAACGGCGAAGCGGCCCCGGCCTTGATGAAGGGCTTGAATGGTCGGCATGTCGAAGAAGCGGATCAGGCCCCAACCCACCAGCCAATAGACGTAGAAGCCCAGGAGAGAATCGAGAAAGAAGGCCGCGAAACGGTCGCGCGAAGGGGCCGGCGTGTAAGTCCCCACCGGCTGGGGCCGGGGCGGGGGCATTCTGGGCTCGGGATGGACGATGACCGGCGCCGGCGGCGGGGTATAGACCGGCTCCTGGCGCGGCGGCGGACCTCGGCGTTGGACCGGGACCGGCTCGGCCATCGGGGTGGTGTTTTCGTCGTGGACGATGACCCGAGAAGACTTCTTCTTATATTCGATCTCGGTCAGCTCTTCGTCATCGTCGTCGTCCCAATTCAGGGGCATGGCATCCTCATGAGGCGGGCATTTGGTGCAGCGCGTTAAGCGCCCAACCCGGATCATCGGTGATGATACCATCGACGCCCAATCCGATGCACGCCTCTAATTGTTGGAAATCATTGATGGTCCAAACGATGACTTTTTGCTTTTTGGCGTGGGCGCGTTGAACTTTTTTCTCCTGGAGGAGACCGAAGGAGGGGTGGATCGAGTAAGGCTTCAAAAAATTGGCCGACCAGCCATGCCGCATCGGCAAGGGCGAGCGCTCGAAGAGCAAGAGGCCCAGCCTCAGGGCCGGGTTGAGAGCCTGAAGCCGGAGCAGAATGGTCGGATTGAAGGAGCTGATCACCGCCCGGCGCAGCAGCTTGAATTTCAGGATCAGCTCGGCCACGTCGAGCTCGATGCCTCGGGAGCGGACGTCCATTCCCTTGATTTCGATGTTGATCAGCTTGAGGTCCTTGGCCCGATCCAAAACTTCGGAAAGGGTCGGAATCCGCTCGCCCCGGAATTGGGGTGCCTTATGCAAGCCGAAGTCGAGCTTGCGGAGCTCCTTGAGGCTCATGCGGTGGATGTCGCCTTCCTTACCGCTCAGGAGCTTGGTCTGGCGGTTGTGGGTCACCACCACTTCGCCGGAACCGCATTTCCAAACGTCGAATTCCAAGCCGTCGGCGCCGTGCTTGATGGCCAGATCGAAGGCGGCCATGGTGTTTTCGGGCGCCCAGGCGCTGGCCCCACGGTGGGCGATGATCAGGGGCTTGGTCATCGGTCTTTTCCTCCGGCGCATTGCCGCAGATGGAGATGGCTCAGCGCGGCGAGGGCAGCCGTCTCGCTGCGCAGCAACGCCGGTCCCAGGGAGGCGGGCTCGAACCCGAACTTTTCGGCGGCTCGGCATTCCCGATCGCTGAATCCGCCTTCGGGGCCGACCAGCAGGATCGTCATGCCGGCTTCCTTCTCGAGAACTTGAGAAAGGAGAGGGAGCTCTGCCCGCTCGCGCAGCAGGATCCGGGAACTCGCAGGGGCTTCGATCTCGAGGCGATCCAAGAATTCCTCCAAGCTCTCCGGCGCGTCGATCCGCATCAAAGTGTTTCTTTCACATTGCTTAAGTGTTTCTTGTGATATTTTCTTTAATCTATTGATTTTATTAATAGATATAGACTCCGACTTTGGCAGGCTTCCATGGCTTAAGCGCAGCAGGCTGAGCCGCTCGGCGCCGAGCTCGGTGGCTTTCTCGACCAGCCATTCGAGGCGGCTCATGCGAATCAGCCCGATCGCCAACCAAGCCGCCAAGCTCGGCGTCGAGGGAAAGGCCGACTCTTCGATCCAAAGGCCGTGCAGGGAATCGCCCTTGGCGACCAAACGGGCCTGACCGCGGCGGCCATCGGGCAAGCTGACTTCGAAGGTCGAGCCGGGCTTGACGCGCAGAACCCGCAGCAAATGGTGCCGCTGCTCGGTGGAGATTTCGAAGCGGCCGTCGGCTTGTGGAGTTTGGGCAAGGGGAAAGACCGGCATTCGCCCCTCTATTTCATTCCCATCCGCAGGGCGCCATCGAGGCGGATGACCTCGCCGTTGAGCATGGGATTCTCGACGATGTGCTTGGCCAAGGCCGCGAACTCGGCGGGCTTGCCGAGGCGCTTGGGGAAAGGCACTTGCTCGCCCAAGGACTGGCGGGCGGCTTCGGGCAGCAGGGCCAACATCGGGGTGTCGAAAATGCCGGGCGCGATGGTGAGGGCTCGGATGCCGAAAGCCGCCAAGTCCCGGGCTAGCGGCAGAGTGAGGGCGGCGATTCCGCCTTTGGAGGCGGCATAGGCGGTTTGGCCCATCTGGCCGTCGAAGGCGGCAATCGAGGCGGTGTTGATGAGGACGCCGCGCTCGCCGTTTTCGTCGGGCTCGTTCTCGGCCATCCGTTCGGCGGCCAGCCGGCAAACGTTGAAGGTGCCGACGAGGTTGACCTTGAGAGTGAGCTCGAAGGAATCGAGGTCGACGGCCTTGCCCTTTTGCAGGGTCTTGAGCGCGAAGGCGATGCCGGCGCAGTTGACCGCGACGTGAAGCGCGCCGAATTTCGCCTTGGCCGCGTCGAGGGCCTGCTGGACCTGCTCGCCGTTGCTCACATCGGCCGGCGTGAAGAGAGCGTCGATTTCCTGGGCCGCCTTTTCGTTGGTTTCCTTGGGCAAATCGATCACCGCGACGTGGGCGCCGCTCTTGGCGAAAGTTTCGGCCACTGCCCGGCCCAAGCCCGAGGCGCCGCCGGTCACCACCGCCGTCTTGCCTTGCAAATTCATTTCAACCTCACTCCAAGGACTCGATCTTGATCTTCCCGCTCTCGATCGACAGGGCCCGCTTGCCTTGCAGCATCGCGCGCAGCTCCTCGCCGACCAGCTCGCTCACCCTCGGCGAGCACAGCCCTTTTTCGACCCATTGCTTGGGGTCGGTCATATTATCAAGCACAATCTTGCGCAGCTCATGGGTCGTGAAAAGATGGCGGGCCGCGATCTCGTAGCGCTCGCTCAAGACCCGAAGATAGGCGCCGAGCAAGTCGACCACCCGAGCCTGGACCGCGGTCGGAATATTGGCTTGGGGCACCGGCGGCAGGGCCTCGTTGGGTTTGTCGAGGTGGAGCTTGATCTTTTCGATGAGGACCTTGCCTTGGCGTTGGATCTCGCCGGAGTTGAGGCCGCGGAATTTGCTGAGCTGGTCGACCGAGGTCGGGCGGGCATTGGCGATGTGGAAGAGGGTTTCGTCGTCGGCGATTCGGCGCCGCGGGATGTTCAGGGACCGAGCCCGCTGCTCCCGCCAAGCCACCAGCTCCCGGAGAATGGCGAAGGAGCGGGCCGAAATTCGTCCGCTCTTGGCGAGCTTTTCCGCGATCTCGGCCGAATTGTCGGAATAGAGTCGGCTGTTCTCGTAATAAGCGCTGAGCTCCATCGACCATTCCTTCCGGCCCAGCTTCTCGAGGCGCCGGAGGAGCCGCTGGCCGATGTCGACCAAATATTGGACATCGGAAAGGGCGTACTTCTTGAGCTCCTCGCCGATCGGCCGCTTGAGCCAATCGGTTCGGGCGTGGCTCTTGCCGACGTTCAAGCCCAGCTCCATCCGGATCAAGTCGCGGAGGCTGACGCTCTCGCCGAGCCCCAGCAGCCCGGCCGCCTCGAAGGTGTCGAGCGTCGGCGTCGCCGTGATGCCGTAGCTATGGAAGAGGCATTCTTGGTCGCCGTGGGCGCTATGCAGGACTTTGAGGATCCGGGGATCCTGCAGGACGGCCAGCAAGGGGGCCATCGCTTCATGGCGCAAAGCCAAGATGTCGACCAACCAAGCCTCCTCGCGGGTCGCGACTTGGATCAGGGCCAGCTTGGGAAGGTAAGTGCTCTCGCGGATGAATTCGGTGTCGAAGGCGATGATGTCTTGGGAGGCGAGCTTATCGGCCAGAGCCTTCAAGGACTCGGGCCGGTCGACCAGGTCGAAATGTAAATCCATCGGAAGACGCTAGCACGTCCTCCGCCGGCTAGCAAACCACTCCCGGCGGGAGGCGGCCGTGGGCCGGAGGCATCGGAATCCGGAAAAATCGGCGGCGCAAGGGGTTGCCGGCGGCGTCCTCGGTCAGGATGACGTCGAGGTGGTACCAAGCCGGATCGCCCGGGAAGCGCGCATAGACGTGGACCATGTATTCGTCGGGTTGGAGGGCCGGTCCGACGGCCATGGCTCCCGGCGCCGGGGCCGCCACCGAAGCCGGCGCGCCCTTCGCCTGGGCCTCGACGATGACGTTCGGATCGGTCGGTGGGACGGGGACCGTTTGACGATTCTGCAAAAAGCTCTGGAAGGACCATGGAATGATGTGGGGGTGGCGAAGCTCGACGCCGGTTCCATAGTAGGCCCGAATTTCGGCGACCGCGAAATCGACCCGGCGCCGGTCTTCGGCGCTTTGCGGCGCGTGCGGATTGGTATCGGGCGGCTGCGGCGGCATCGGCGGAGCCATCCGGGCCAATTCGGCGGCCGGCGGTTGGGAGGGGCCGATGTCGTTGGCATGGGTGGCTAGTGGAGTTAGGCTGAGGGCTAAAAGTAAGAGGGTCAATTTCATTGCGGCTCCTGTCATCCTGAGCGTAGCGAAGGATCTCCGACTGCCTTGGTCGGTATGAGATTCCTCGGCCACTTCGTGTCCTCGGAATGACAAGCACGACGCCGTATCTCGTGCGGCGGTTTTAAAAAAATGCTAAGCAGCCCCTATGCCTTGGATCTACCTTATCGTCGCCGGTTTATTGGAAGTCACCTGGGCCCTCGGGATGAAGAAGTCCGAGGGCTTCACCAAGCTTTGGCCCAGCCTTTTCACGGTCGCGGCCATGATCCTGAGCTTTTATTTTCTGGCCAAGGCTTTGAACCGGATTCCCATCGGCACGGCTTACGCCATTTGGACCGCCATCGGAGCGGTGGGAGTGGCGATTTGGGGGATGGTCTTCTTCGGCGAATCGGCGGCTTGGCCGCGCTTGCTCTGCCTGGCCTTGGTGGTCGCCGGCATCTTCGGCCTGAAGATGACTTCGGGGTAGCCAGGGCCTTCAGGCCCTGGCTAGATCATCGGCTCTTCCAAGCGCTTGAACTGGCGGATCTCCGGGAAAAGCCGGGTCCAGATCAGGACCACCGCCAGAGTCCCGGCGCCGCCGATCACCA
>DATEDP010000118.1 GCA_035281585.1 bacterium | reverse complement strand
ACAGGTCGTTCCATTGCTCCTCTCGAACCTTGCCCAGGGGCGTCGGGTAAAAGGTCGAGGCGTTGTTGACGAGGACGTCGATCGAGCCCAACTTCCAAGCTTCTTTGGCGAGGCGCTTGACTTCCCGCACTTGGCTCAGGTCGGCGCCCACGGTTTCGGCCTGGGTCTTGAACTTGGTGCGAATCTGCCTTTGCAGGGCCAGGGCATCCTTGGCCGAACGGTTGTAATGAATGATGAGCCGGGCGCCCTCGGCGGCCAGGTTCAGGGCGATGACGCGCCCGACCCGCTTCGCCGCCCCCGTCACCAGCACCGTGCATCCTTTGAGCCGCATGAGCCGACGTTAGGCTTGGAGTTGAGTGGTGGCAAGAAAAATGCTAGCCACCGAGGATGCCACGACTTTGCGTCTTGACCAGCGGAGGAATCGACAGCGCCTTGCTTCTGGGCGAGGCCCTGGCCGGAAACCACGAAATCCATCCGCTCTACGTTTCGATCGGCCTGGCCTGGGAAGAGGCCGAACGGCACCATCTCCAAACGCTGCTCCGGCGCTTGGCGACCCCCAAGCTCAAGCCCTTGACGGTCTTGAGCACCCCCTTAAATGAGCTCTTTCCGGGCCATTGGGCCTTCAACCGCCGAGAGGTCCCCGACGCCCAGTCGCAAGACGAGGCGGTCTATTTGCCGGCCCGCAATCTTTTCCTCCTGACTCAGGCCGCGATGTTCGCCGAGGCCCGGGAATTGGACGAAGTTTGGATCGGCACCTTGAAAGGCAATCCCTTCGGCGACGGCCGGCCCGAATTCTTCCGCTCCTTCGAGGAGACCTGCCGGATCGGTTTGCCCCGGCCGCTCAAGATCCGCGCGCCTTTCGCCGGTCTGAGCAAGGTCGAGGCGATGGCCCGGCATCCCGATTTCCCCTTGGAGCTGGCCTTCTCCTGCCTCAATCCCCGGGGTCGGGAGCCCTGCCGAAATTGCAATAAATGCGAGGAGCTGGCCCGAGCTCTGCGCGATGCCGGAAAATAGATGCGCGACGAAGAGATCCGAAAACTCAAAGACCTCGACCTGCGGACGCTCTGGCATCCCTTCACCCAAATGCAGGAATTCATGGGAGAGGACCCGCTGATCGTCGAGCGGGCCGAAGGCTGCCGGCTTTTCGACATCGAAGGGCGCGAATACATCGACGGGGTTTCCTCGCTCTGGGTCAACGTCCACGGCCATCGCCGGCCCGAGCTCGACGCCGCGCTGCGGGCCCAGTTGGATAAGGTTGCCCACTCGACGATGCTCGGGATCGGCAACGTTCCGGCCATTCTCCTGGCCGAGAAGCTCTTGGCGGCGGCGCCGAAGAATTTGAGCCGGGTTTTTTATTCGGACAATGGCTCGACCGCCAATGAGATCGCCCTCAAGATGGCCTTTCAATATTGGCAGCAGCAGGGCCGCCGGGAGAAGACTCGGTTCCTGGCCCTGAAGCACGCTTACCACGGCGACACCATCGGGTCGGTGTCGGTGGGCGGCATCGATTTGTTCCATCAGATTTTCCAGCCGCTGCTCTTCCAAGTCGATTTCCTCGACGGTTTCGACTCGGCGGCGGCCGAGCGTCTCTTCGCCGAAAAGGCCAAGAGCTGGGCGGCCTGCATCGTCGAACCGATGATTCAAGGGGCCGCCGGGATGCGGATCCAGCCGCCGGGCTTCATGAAGAAGCTGGCCGAGCTCTGCCGCCGCCACGAGGTCCTGCTGATCTGCGATGAGGTGGCCACCGGTTTCGGCCGCACCGGCAAGATGTTCGCCGTCGAGCATGAGGGCGTCGAGCCCGACTTCCTCTGTCTGGCCAAAGGCATCTCCGGCGGCTACTTGCCCTTGGCGGCGACCCTGACCACCGCTCGGATTTTCGACGGCTTTCGCGGCCGTTACGAGGAGTTCAAGGCCTTCTTTCACGGCCACAGCTATACCGGGAATCCGCTGGCCTGCGCCGCCGGCATCGCCAGCTTGGAAATTTTCGAGCGCGACCGCGTCTTGGCGGCGCTGAGGGCTAAAATCGAATGGTTCCGCGAAGGTCTGAAAAAATTCGCAGCCGATCCCCGCGTCAAGGAAGTCCGCCAATTGGGCTTGATGATCGGAATCGAGCTGGTTCAGGATCAGTTGGGGCTGGGCGCCAAGATTTGCCGGCGCGCCCGGCGCGAGGGAGTCCTGCTGCGGCCGCTGGGGAACGTCCTGGTCATCATGCCGCCATTGGCGATTGACAAGGAGGCGACTTTCAAGATCTTGGATGTCTTATACCGTTCGATGGACGAGATGACGCAAGATGCCAAAGTTTAAGCACCATATTTTCATCTGCACCAACGAGCGCAGCGCCGAAGACCCTCGGGGCTGCTGCAAGGCCCGGGGCTCGGAGAAGATCCGGGAATTCTTGAAGGACGAGGTCAAGCGCCGCGGCTTGAAGGGCACGGTCCGGGCCAATGCCGCCGGCTGTCTCGACCATTGCGAGCTGGGGCCGGTGGTGGTCGTCTATCCCGAGGGAATCTGGTACCGAGTGCCCTCGGTCGAGGATGCCCGGGAAATTCTCGAGAGCCACATTGAAGGCGGAAAAATCGTCGAACGCCTCGCCATCTATCCCGAAAACCGGTAAACTACGCGGCAGAGCGAGATTTCATGGGTGACTTGGTCAAAATCCTGCAGAATCGCCGCTTCAGTCTCCAAGAAGCCGAGGCTCTGCTGCCGGTCATCCGAAAGATCACCAAGGAAGCGGTCGATCAATTCCTCATCCTCGAGGAGAAGCTCAAGCACTTCCACGCCGATCCCGAAAAGTGGAAAGCGGTGGAAAACGAAATCGCCGAGGTGCTGAATCACTGGAGCGAGAAGATCCTGAAGCTCGGCTGCCAACCCAAGGGCATTTGGCTGGTCGATTTCGACAACGGCGAGGGCTACTACTGCTGGCGCTACGGCGACGAGGGAATCGAGTACTTCCACGGCTACAATGACGGCTTCGCCGGCCGGACCGCCTTGAAGCGCCCCGACCACCTCACCCTCCACTGAGCCTAATTTTTGTCGCCCGAATACCGTTGATCCTTAGGAACCAGGTAATCGCCGGGCCGATGGGCGGCGTGGCATTTGAAGCAAGTCTCGCTGACCTTGTCGACGGCTTTGAAGAAGCCCTTGTCCCGCTTGGCGCTCTTCGCCTTGAGGTCGATCATCCCGGCGGCCAGGATGTCGGTGTATTCCTTGTAGCGGTTCTGGGAGTCGGCCTTTTGCATGGCGTCGAGGGTCTGGCTCATCTCCTGAACGGAGAGGTCGACGGCTTCCCAGTCGACGTTCTTCTCGTGAATCTTCATGATCTCCAATCCGGCGAGCATGGTCCCGAAAGTGGCCATGTACTGTTTGAGCGAGGGTGTGGCGGCGGTCGCCGCTTGGACCGGATGGGGCGGCAGCGGCTTGGCGGCGAGCGGCGTCGAAAGGAAGAGGGTCGAAAGGAGAATTGTTGAGAGAATTTTCATGAGTGTTTGATCCAGATAGGCAGTTGAGCGTCGCGGAGCAAGCTTTTGGTGACGCTGCCCAGCAGCCGGGTTTTCAAGGGACCGCTTCGCCCGGCCAAGCCGACCAGGTCGGCCCGATATTTTTTGGCCGCTTTGAGGGCATCGTCGGCGACATCCTTTCCGCCGATATCGAGCTGATGGGAAAAGCGCAGCCCCTGCCGCTGGGCCGCTTCCCGGAAAGGCTTCACGTCGTTTTCCCGAAGTTTTCGGGTAAGGATCAGATACTGTTTTTCCGACATCCGATCGGGGCCCAGGAGGGCGTCGATGGCGAAGGAAGCCCAGGAAAAGGGCCGGGGGATCGAGTGGAAGAGCCGAACTTCGGCACCCAAGGCCGCGGCCCAAGGGCAGAAGTCGGCGAAGGCTTCGAGCGAAGCCGGGCTCAGGTCGCTGATAAAAAGGAGGCGTTTCACCCGCTTGCCGACCTTGGCGCCGGGCTGGATCAAGACGACCGGACAGCGGGCCTGATACAGCAAGGTTTCGGCGAAGCTGCCCAACAAAGCCCCGCGGAGGCCCTTGCCGGAGGTGGTGCCGGCCAGGATGGCTTCGGCGCCCTGGCTTTCGGCGTAATTGACCAGCTGCTTGGTGCTGGCCGAAAGGCTGAGGCTTTTCTCGATCAAGATGACCGGCTCGAGGCTCTCGGCCTTGAGGTCTTTCAAGACCCTCCGGGAGCGGGCCAAGGAAACTTGGCGATATCTTTCTTTCGCCGGAACGCTGAATTCGAGAACGACGTTGACCTCCGCCGGGCTGACGACGTAAACCGGCTCCGGCTTCAGGCCGGATTGCTCCGAGAAGCGAAGCAGGGCCTGAGCGCTGCTCTTCAAGGCCGCGGGTTTGTCGTGGAAAGGATTGAAGGCCCATAAGAGCTTGCCCGGGGTTGCTTTGCTTTTTACCATGGCCCTTTATAACGGTGCGGCGTGAATATGGCAAATTTCGTCGAAAAAGATCTGACTCCCGACCCGCTGGCGCTTTTCAGCCGCTGGTTCAAAATGGCCAAGGCCGCACCGGCCATCGGGGATGCGACCGCCGCCTGTCTTTCGACCGTCGGCCGCGACGGCTTTCCCGAAGGCCGGATGGTTTTGGTCAAGAGCCTCGGGCCGGCCGGCTTCGTTTTTTTCACCAATTTCCGGTCAGCCAAAGCAAAATCCTTGGCCGCCAATCCCCGGGCCGCCCTGACTTTTTATTGGGAGCCCTTGGCCCGGCAGGTGCGGATCGTCGGCTCGGTGAAGCCGGTGAGCGTGGCCGAGGCCGACGATTATTTCCGTTCCCGGCCCCGTTTGAGCCAGATCGGCGCTTGGGCCTCGAAGCAAAGCGCGGTGCTGAAGAGCCGGGACGAGCTCGAGCGGAGCTTTCGCCGCTATCTGAAGGAATTCGAAGGCCGGGAGGTGCCGCGGCCGCCGCATTGGAGCGGTTTCGCGCTCAAACCTCGCAGCCTCGAGTTCTGGCAATCCCGGCCCAATCGGCTCCACGACCGCTTCCGCTACCGGCGCTCGGGTGGGGGCTGGAAGATCGAGCGATTGAGCCCCTAAAGGTCATCCCATGCTTTTAAAAAAATTCCCGCTGGGTCCGCTGCAATGCAACTGCAGCATCCTGGCCTGCGAAAAAACCAAGGAAGCCGTCATCGTCGATCCCGGCGCCGAAGCCGAAAGGATCTTGGCGACGCTTCAGGTCCAGGGCTGGAAGCCCAAGTACATCGTCCACACCCACGCCCACTTCGACCATGTCGGGGCCACCGAGGAAGTCCACGCCAAACTCGGCGGCGAGGTCTGCCTCCACCGCCAGGACCTCTTTCTCTACGACAATGTCGCGATGCAGACCGCCTTGTTCCGGCTGCCCGGCTTCACCGTCCCGCCGGTCGAGCACTGGCTGGAGGACAAGGAAGTTTTGACCTTCGGCGGCTACAAGCTCGAGGTGCTTCACACCCCGGGCCACACGCCGGGCAGTCTCAGCTTCTATGTGCCGACCCCGGAAGGGTCCCACGTCTTCACCGGCGACACCCTCTTCCAAGGCGGCATCGGGCGCACCGACCTCTGGGGCGGCGATTTCGCCCTTCTCATGAAATCGATTCACGGGAAACTGCTGGATTTGGCGGACGATGCCGTCGTTCATCCGGGCCATGGCGCCGAGACCACCATCGGCGAGGAGCGGGAAGAGAATCCCTTCCTGAGCTCTTGAGCCTTAGATGCCCATTCCCATCACGCTGAGCTGGCCGTTCGAGGGCCGGCTGGAACCGGTCGCGGCATGCGGCTCGGTTCCGGAGGCTGATCCAGCCGACGAGTTGCTGCCGCCGCTCGGCGCTCCGGCCGGGGCCGGCTCCATCACCTCGCCGGCGATGTCGCCGGCGCTGAGACCGCCCAGCAGGATTCGGCGATTCCGGGGAAGATAGAATTCATAGGGTGCCGGATCGGCGGCCGCCACCACCGCATCCTGACCGGGATGGAAGGGACGAAAGTCGACTTGCCAGTCCCATTCGCCTTCGCCGCGGCCTCGGACTTCCAGCACGATCTCGCTGCCGACGGTTTCGGAGGAGCCGAGGCCGAAGGCGGTGACCCCCGACCGGTCCCTCGGGAAATGCAGGCGGAGCGGGCGATCGCCGGCGGCGGCTTCCTCGAGCAAGCCGTCCCATTCGCCGCGCGGCAGGGCCAAAACTTCGCGCAGGGTTTCCCAGGAAAGATGGCCCCGGCTGTTTTGATGGAGATAAGCCATCAAGGCCTCGCGGCGGGCTCCGATCGGAGCGCCTCGATTGTAAATCACATCACGCAAGAGCCCGCCGGCGAAATCGGCGTGGGAAGTTCCCAAGGCGGCGAGCGTCAAGTTCCATTGGGAATATTCATGGTCGGAGTTGCCGGGCGCCGAAGCTCCCCAGGCGACGGCTCGATCGGTGACGAGCATGCTGGGGTCGTCGATCATCCGTTGCCACCAGGCCCGTTCCGGCGGGTGGGGCGAGCGAGCCAGCAGGCTCAGCATGAGATAACGGGTGGGGACCGGCTCTTCGGGATCCTCGACCAGCGAGCGGAACACTTCGGCGGTATCGGAGCCGTTGTCCAAGCTCTGGGGCGGGAGGTATTCCAAAGCCCGGCTGCGGCGGGCGAGAGTTTCGCGGGGGTCCATCGCGATGTTTTGCAAAAAGCGGGCGGCGGCTTCGTGGCCGTCGACGGCCAGGCCGGCGGCCCGCGAGATTCGCTCGTCCAGCGAAAGCTCGCCGGAATAAGTCGAGGTCAAGCCGGCGGCGGATTCGCGAAGGAAGGCGGCGGCCCGGCGGTCGCCGGTCTCGGCGAGGACCCGGGCGTTGCGCATCCGCAAGATCGGATCGGTCGAGCTTTCCCAATTTTGCCGGATTTCAGCGGCCAAGGCGACCATGGCCGAATCCCGGGGCGCGAGATAGGAGTAGATCCCATAAGTCACCGGCGAAACGGCGCCGATATCGAAGCCGCTTCGGGGCAGGGCCGCGGCCAGCTCGCGGATCGTTTCGGCGGGTACCGGGCTGCGCTCGCCGTCGACCGATGTCGAAGCCAGGCGACTGGCCAAAGCGCGGGCATGGTGGCGGGTGGCCTCGAGTCCGTCGGTACCGGCGAGCCGTTGGATGAAGCCGCCGACAGTGGAACCGGATTCCAGCGTGCCATGCAATTCCAAGCGGCCGAGCAGATCCAACCTTTCCTCGGGCGAGACGAAGCGGTCTTCCAGCACCGTGGCCAGCGCCGAAGCTTCGGCAGCGGAGAGCGAAAGCCCGCGCAGGCCCTCGAGCCAAGCGGCGTCGTCAGGGCTGGATTCACGGAGGTCTAAGACTCTTCTGGTGAGGGAAATTTCATCGAAGGACACGGGGCACCTGTCAGGTGTGCGCCTCCTGGCTTGTTTTTAGCAACCGGCGTGCCATCGACTCCGGCGGGATCAATATAAATAGCCAAAACATTTCAGCTAGTTACCATCGCCAAGGGCGAAGCGGTCGATTTAGGACCCCCGCCGATTGAGGTTGAAGCTCCCCGATTGAGCGCCAAGCCGTGGCCTCAAGCCCTCGCTCCCAGCTTCATTTTAGGAAGGACTCGAAGGCGTGAATGATCTTGCGCGAGAACTTTTGGGTCCACTCCATGTTAGCTCGGGTGTCGGCGAGGATCTTGGCTCCGGCTTCCTTGGAGGGAAGATCGGAGGCGTATTCCTTGACCCAGGAAGCCGCCAGCTCCTCGGTGACTTCGGGATGAAAGTTGAAGAGGTAGCAGTTTCCGTGGATGCCGGTGGATTGGTAGCGGCAATTGGGGCTCAGCGCATACCAATAGCCCTGAGGTGGGAAACCGTTGAAGGTGTCGTACCAGCAGAAGGCCGGAAAGCGTTTTTCCTCGATTTCACCGTAGATCACGCTGTTGCGCGAATAGTCGGGATAAATCTCGACTTGGATCCAGCCGATCTCTTTTTCCGGCGCCTTGGCGACCCAGCCGCCCTGGGCATGGGTCAGCAAATTGGCGCCTTGCGCGACGGCGAAGACCGGCTTGTGCTCGTCGAGGCAGGCCCGCAGGAAGGAAACTTCCTGCCGCAGCCATTCGGTCTTCTCGGGATTCTCGACCTTGAGACGGAGCGGTCCGCCGAGCACGATGTAGCCGGAATAATTCTTGGCTTGATCGGGGGCCGGAAGGTTCTTCGCGCCTTCGTAGACCTTACGGTACTCGTAGTCGATGCCGCGTCGCTTGAGCTCATCCTCGAAGCTGCCGGCGGTGAACAAGGCCGCGTTTTGTAAGATTAAAACCTTTCCCATGGGGCGTTCTCCCGATTCAAAAAGCCGGCAGATCCTATGCAGCCCGCGCTTTGGCTGGCAAGTGCCTTTTTTCGTGACTATCCGAGGGGGCCTAAGTATAAAAAGCCCAATTTTCAAGGGTTCTGCGTAAGAATCTGCATCTGCTTTCAACCAAAGGAGAAACTATGAATTTATGGAAGAAGAGTTTGACGCTGGCTACGGCCTTGAGCCTGGTCGCCGGCGCCGCGGCCTTCAGCGATGCCCTGGCCGCCAAAAAGAAAAGCTCCGCGGCCAAGAAGCCGGCGGCCACCGGCGACAACGCCCCGATCAGCTCCGATCCCGGCGCCGCCACCGTCAAGGAGCATCGCTTGCTGAAGTGGGGGGCGGTCGATCCGCCGGATCGCGGCAAGAGCCCCGAGTTCTTCGTCCGCGGCGTCTTCATGGAATTTCTGCCCTCGATCGGCGCCGACGGCAAGGAGCGCAAGGATTTCTACAACATCAATCTATTGCCGGTGGAGGTGGTGGAGAACGAATACCGCGTCATCACCTTCGACAGCTTCGCCAACGGGATGAAGATTCCGGTCTTCATGCCGAAGGACTTGAAGAAGCAATTCAAGCCCGGGGCCATGGTCGAAATTCACCTCTACTACACCACCAAGGAAGAGCAGGCGGTCGGTCATGCCAAAATGATCGCCTTCTCCTATCACGAGGACATCATCCCTTATCCGGCCGGTCCCTCCGCTTACGTCAAGAAGGGCGGTCTCGATCAGGAGCAATATCTCAATGCCCTCAAAGGCATGGAGATCTTCGGCGACAATCCGAAGGATGATCAGCTGAAGCTCGGGCTTGATGCCTTGGCCAGCAGCTCGCCCAACACCGAGGTGAAGAACAAGGCCACCGCCTTGCTTTCCAGCCTCTTCGCCGCGGCGCCCTCGGGTCAGCCGCTGCTTCCGCCGGAACCGGCGCCGGGCGCCGTCCCCGAGAAGCCGGCCAAGAAAAAGAAGTAAGATCGCTTTTCGAAAATAAAAAGCCCGCTCCAAAAGAGCGGGCTTTTTTTGTCATACTGAGCGATTTGTCATCCTGAGGAGCGAAGCGACGAAGGATCTGCGACTGGCCAGGAAACTATTATATGCCGATGCCTCTTCGTCTCCTCGGAATCCCCTTGGAGGACACGAAGGGACTTCGACCTTGTAAAAAAGCCTTGGTGGGTCGCAGATCCTTCGCTGCGCTCAGGATGACAATTTATGGACTTACGGTACCCTGGCTCTCCTCGGTGAATTGGCTCACTTTCCAAACCCCATTTTCGTGGCGCAATTTGACGAAGACCTTGCGGGCCCCCACATCCTGGACTTGGGGCTTCACCTCAAAGATATAGGTCGCCTCGTCGCCATTGACCTCGCCGGCCGAAGCGAGATGGGCGTCGACTTTGGGCAGGTCGGCGCCTTGGTCCGGCGGCTGGCCGGCGATCAGGCCGATCTGGTTGTCGATCTTTTCCAGGGCCAAGCCGCTGCTCAAATCCTTGGCGGCCTTTAGGTCGATCTTGACGTAGTAGGCATCGATGAAGGCCTTGGCGGCCTTTTCCGGCTCGGGACTCTTGCTGCAAGCTCCCAGGGTGAAGGGAATCATCAGACTCATCAAGAAACGTCGCCGGCTGTTGGCGTTCATGGGATCCTCCTCGTTTTCCATATTCGGGGAATCTTACCTATTCCGGCAACCATTTCAAAAGCAAAGATTCGGCCACGATGACCAGGCTCATCAGCAGGAAAATTTCGAGAATGATGGGTGTCATCGCCTTGATCCACTGAAAGGGCGTGTACTTGGGATCGACCTCGCGGCGGATAAAGGCGTAAGAGACCACCGATTGGGCCGAGCCGATGTGGGTCCAGCAGCCGCCGACGGCGTAGCCGGCGATCTGGGCCATGGCGAAGAGGTGAATGACGGACACTTCGAAGCCCCGGATGGCCCGGCCGGCGAAATCGGCGACCACGTTGTTGTCGAGGGTGGCCGAAAGGAAGGCCGCGCCGGTGAATTGTAGATAGGACATGGCGATAACGCCGAATTTCTCCAGGCCCGCATGGATCGAGGAGGCGACGATCTCGAAGAAGCCGGTCTTTTGCAGCAGCGTGATCGAGAAGAAGAGCGGCAGCAAAAAGAGGTATTCTGAAAATTCGTGCTTGGCGTCGCGAAGCGCCAGGCCCCGCATCTTGGGAATCGACAGAATCCCGAGGAAGGCCACGGCGAAGCCGGCGAAAGAGGCCAGGAAGAGCGGGACGTCGTGGTCGATGGCGTGCCAAATTAAGAAGCCGACAAAGGGAACGAAGGCGAGGAAGCCGATCTTCTGGGCCTGGGAGCGGCGGCGCTTCATCCGGCGGAGCATCCCCCGGATCTTGACCGCGGCTTGGTCGCGGCCGTGGTGGTCTTCCGCGGTTTCGTGGACATAGTGCCGGTCGAGGTCCTCGGCCAGGCTTTCATCGACGTAGAGGCCCAGTATTTTTTTGCGCGTCTCCGGCGGAACGCCCTCCCGGATCATGGCCGCGCCGAGCGATTCGCCCGCGTGGAGCCGATGCTCCACCGGCTTGTAATGGCTCCCGAGCTCGTCCCGGTAGGTATCCACGAATTCGGCGGCCAAGAGCACCTCGCCATGCTGGCTGGCCTGGAGGAATCGGACGTCGGCGGTGTGGAGGTCGAGGATGTCCATTTCCTTCACGTCGATCCGTCTTCCCTTGAGCCGTCTGCGGACGTTGAAGAAGACGATGAGATAGCTGCCGATTGCCACCGGGGCGCAGTAGCGGAGGAAGAAGGCGTTGTCGAGGTGGGGCTGGAGATTGGCCTTCATGATGAGGTTGGGCGGCTCGCCGTAAGCCAACCACATGCCGCAGACGGTGGTGACGATGGTCGAAACCATGACCGCATAGACCACGGCCTCGTCCTGGACTTTGGCCAAGAAGAGGATCAAGACCAAGACCCGGATCATCAGGCCGATCATCGAGACGCCGTCGAGGATGCCCGAAGCCACCGCGACCAAACCGGTCAGGGCCGCGATGGTTGGCACGACCCAACCCTTGTTGCGGCGCAGGACCATGAAGGAAATGCTCTCCAAGAGGCGAGTCTGGGCAATGGCCGCGACGAAAAAGGTCAGGCCGAGGATGAAGAGCATGGTGTCGGCGTGGATCAGCTCGTTCCAGCCGTGCATGGTCAGCAGGTAGCGCTGGAATAATTCGCTCCATGCCGCCGAGCCCTCGGCGGCGACCCGCTGGCGGAGGCCGGAGCCTTCCCACCAAACCGACCAGAAAGTGGCGAAGATGACGAGGACCGCGCCGTAGGTGATGGCGTTCTTGTCGACCCGGTATTTCATCGAACCCAGGACAAAGAGGCTGATGATGGCCAAAAAGACTTCGGCTGCGACCAAGATGGCCGGAAGGGCGACGAATTTTCCCAATATGAAGATGCCGACGGCCAGCAATAGGCAACCGGCGAGGAATTTTTTAGAGGAAATTTGGACGATCTCGTCGTCGTGGGTCGTTTCGGACATGGACGGCCTCTCGAAAAGATATCGATTTCGGGTTTCCTCCACTGCCGGAAGGTGAGGGCAGGGTTAAACAATTGAGGCGCCAGCCGCAACCGTATTTTTGCGGGTCCTAGAGGAGGCGGGCGTAGTCTTCGAGCTCTTTTTCCCAGACCTTGACGCCGCAAAAGCGCTCGCCTTCGGGGCAGATCGGCTTCAAGCCGGCGTGCTTGCGGACATAGCAGGGCGCCAAGATGTGCTCGACCAGCTGAGGATGGACCGCTTTGACCGCCTTGAGCTCGTCCAAGGTGGCGTAGAAGATCTCCTCTTGGGCGGTGTAGCAGGCCCGGGTGTGCCACTTGTGGTGGAGGTTGAGCAGGTCGCCCGATTCCTCGAAGCGGATCGGGAAGGCGTTGGGCAGCAGGTAAAGGGCGAATTCCTTGCGGAGCCCCAGGTCGAGCAGGCGGTTGATCCCGGCGAAGGTCCGCTCCATCGAGGCCCGGTAAAGGTCGAAGGCGGCTTCGTCCTGCCGGATCATCAGCGGCACGATGTAATCGGGCCGGCCGGTGTAATGGGCTTCGAGCAGCGGCCGCGAGGCCGGTGTCATTCGGTGGCGCTGGTCTTGGGAGTCGGCGCTGTGACTGATCTTCTTCCGGAAGGTGTAGTGAACGTGGAAGAGGGTCCGCGAGAGCTTCGACATCGTGTTGGGATTGAGGGTGTCCGCCAAGAGCGGATTCTTGGCCGGGTTGAGCACCGCGTCGATCGCTTCGGCGTCGGTCATCTGGGCCCGGGTCAGCCCCAGGACCGAGCGCACGCTTTGGGCCAGGGTCTGGGGAGCGTGGGCCTTGTAATCGGCCAGGACCGCGTAGCGGCCCTCGAGGGCGGCATCGAATTCCCGAAGATAGTCGGCTCCGGCCGGCGGCTGGCGCCGCTCCTGGAACCAGCGGTATTCCGGCGTCTGCTCGGGCTTGAGCGGGTCGACCAGCTCGCGGCCGAACTCGGGATCGAGCTCCAGCACCAAGGCCATCATCTGCTCGACGACTTGGCGTTGCTCCCAAGGCGTGTCGTAGCAGTCCATCAGGCGGTGGTAGCGCAGCAAGGTGAGGGCGCTGATCGTGTGATAGAGATAGGCATGGGTCGCCACCGGCAGGACGTAGCGGGCGACCTCGTAGGCCTTCTTCTTCAGCACCGGCTCGTAGCGGTCGAGGTATTTCTGCCGCACCGGGAAGATGCGGAAATACTCTTTTTTCACCTGAGGCAGGAGCTGGACGATGAGGGCCTCGTAGTCCTGCATCTGGCCGGCGATGACTTCCTCGTAGATCCGGCGTTGCTCCTCGTCCATCGGCGGCACCGTGTAGTGGCCCTTGGCCACCTTGACGTAGCGCTGCGAGACCTGCTCGCTGTTGTAAAAGGGGTGGGAGTGGAGGAAGGACCAGAGGAATTGGCGCGAGACGTTTTCCAGCGAAAAGACGAAGTGGGCGTGCTGCCGGGTCGTCAAGTGGCCGGCCTCGCGGGTGGTTTGGGCGATCTTGTCGCGGAGGGCCCGGGCCCGCTCGTCGCGGCTGACGTCGGCGACCTTGATCACGCCCTTGGCCGAATAGCAGGTGCGAGCGGTCGCCACCGCCAGATCGTAAGGATCGCGGATCACCGCTTCGAGCGTCACTTTAGGCAGTAGGGTCAGGGAGGCATCCACGGGATTTCTCCAGGGTTCGGCTTTCACTAAAACGTTCGGTGGCTTCTTGGCAAGATAAGGGAACGCCGGGAGAAAAAAAAGTCTGTCATCCTGAGCGAAGCGAAGGATCTGCGACTGCCCAAGGCTTATGGTCAACCGTGGGCGGTCGCAGATCCTTCCCCCCAGTCTCACTCGAACCTCGCGGCGTTCGACCGGGGCCCCCGCTCAGGATGACACCGTCAACCTGTGGATAAGTTGGAGCGTCTTTTCCAAGCCCCGGCTCAGGATCCCGGGTTCGGTGAGGAAAGAGATCGTGAAGTGAACTCCCCGCTCATAATCGTAAAAATATCCGGGGTGTACAAAGACTCCTTCCTCGTCCATCAGGCGGAGGACGAATTCCTCTTCCTCCAATGGAAAGGGCGGGAGGATTTCGGCGGTGAGGTAAAAGCCGCCGGCCGGGGGAACCACCCGGATTTTTTCGGAGCCGCCCAGGATTTGGAGAGCCAGATCGCGGCGGCGGCGGACCTCGCGGCGATAGTCGGCCAGGAAGGCCGCCCCCTCCTGAAACAGGGCCGGTAAGGCCTTTTGAATCGGCGTGTGGCAGGAGAGGAAGGTGTCGGCCTGGGTTTCAAGACGGTCGACCGCTTCGGCGACTTTTTCGGTCTCGCCGCTGACCCCGATCCAGCTCAGCTTGAGCCCGGGCAGGGCGAACATCTTGGAGAGGCCGTTCAAAGTGAAGAGCAAGTGCGGTCGGGTCGAAGCCAGGGGTCGAGGAAAGGCCCCCGCGCCGAAATAAAATTCGGCGAAGACCTCATCGCAGATCAGGGCCAGGTTTTTCCGGTTGCAGAGCTCGGTCAAGGCTCGAATTTCCTCGGCGCCGGCCACGGCCCCGGTCGGGTTGTGGGGCGAGATGAGGAAGACGCCGCGGGTTTCGCGGTCACAGCGAGCCTCCAAGGCCGCGAGGTCGATGCCCCAGTCCCGATCTTCGCGTAGCGGATAATGCCTCAACTCGACCTTGGCCAGCTCGGCGATCGAATCGAAAAGCGGATAGGCCGGGGCCGGAGTGAGGAAGTTCCCGCCCTGGGGACCGAGGAGATGAAATAAGTAAAGGAAGGACTCGCTGGTCCCCGAGGTCAGGATGATGTTTTCCGGATCGAGGGCCGCCCCGGCGCTGGCATAATAATCGGCGATGGCTTGGCGGGCTTCGGGCAGGCCCTTGGGATGGGGCCGGTAATCTTGAGTTTGAAAGTAGTCGCGGTAAACCCGCTCCAGAACCTCGGATGGAAAACGAAAGCCCTGCTCGTTGGGATTGCCCGAATAGAGGATGTCGATGGAACGGCCCTGGCGATGGAGCCGGCGATACAGCGTCTCGATGGGGTTTAGAGCAGCGATTTCAGCGCGCCTTTCAAATCGGGATGCTTGAAGCGGAAACCGGCCTTCTCCAGCTTTTCGGGGACGACCCGAGCGCTGGCCAAAAGCATCTCATCGGCCATCTCGCCAAAAACCATGCGGGCGGTCGAGGCCGGCAAGGGCAAGCAGGTCGGACGCCAAAGCTTCCGACCCAAGGCCTTGGTGAACTCGCGGTTGGTCACGGCCTCGGGGGCCACGGTGTTGACCGGACCTTGGAGGCTGGAATTTTGGAGGGCGAACTCGATGGCGCCGACCACGTCTTCCAAGGTGATCCAAGACATGTACTGGCGGCCGCTTCCGATGATCCCGCCGACGCCCAGCTTGAAAGGCAGCAGGATCTTTTTCAGCATCCCGCCGCTGCGGGAGAGGATCACGCCGAAGCGAAGGTTGGCCGTGCGTATGCCGGCTTCGGCCGAGGTCTTGGTCGCGGCTTCCCATTCCTGGCAAACCTCGGCCAGAAAGCCGTGCCCCGGCGGGGAGGCCTCGGTGAGCTTTTCGTCGCCGCGGCTGCCGAAATAGCCGACTGCCGAGGCGCAGAGGAAGACCTTGGGCTTTACCTGAAGATGGGCCAGGGCTTCGGAGAGGGCGCGGGTCCCGTTGACCCGGCTGTCGCGGATCCGGCGCTTGCGCTCCTGGGTCCAGCGGCCGGAAGCGATGTTCTCGCCGGCCAAGCTGATGACGGCTTCCGGCGCCAGGACATCGACGCCGGTCTTGTCGACGCTGCCGCCTTCGGCGTTCCAATAGGCTTCGCCGCGCGAGGCATTGGCTTTATGCCGGACCAGACAGAGGATCTCGTGACCTTGGGCCTTCAAACGTTCGGCCAGGGCCGAGCCGACCATGCCGTGGGAACCGGTAATAAGGATTTTCATAAGCCTTCCCTTCGGGTGCGGAGATTCAACAAAGTCAAGGCCTTGAAGCAACTAAAAAATGTCGAAAGCATGGAAGAGGCGGCGGAGGCCGGACCAGAGGCCCTGGCGGAAGCTGCCGGCCGCCGGATCGCGGACTTGGGCGGGCGGGGCCGAGGGGGCCTCGGCCGGCCGCAAGAGGCCGATCAGAACCTCGCCGTCGGTATAATACCAATCGCCTTCGCCATTGCGGCCATGGAAGGTGGGTCCGATCCCGCTGACCCGAAACACCTCGTCCAGCCTTCCGGCTCCGATCAGGTCCTCGAAGAGCCGGTTGCGCTCGGCGTCGAGGTCGGGGTCGATGTGGTGGAGGATTTGACCGGTGTAGCGGCTGAAGCCCACCGAGCGGTCGAAGCTGGCCGAGCCGACCCAGAAAGGCCTGTCGCCGAAGCCCAGGACATCGGCTCGCCAGAAGCGGACGTGATGGCGGTGGGTCAGGGTGGGGCCGGCTTCTTTTTCGAAAGCCAAGTCCTCCTTGCGGCCAAAGAGGTAAAGCGGGCTGACCGGGGCTTGGGGATCGGGGCGGTCGCGGGCCAGGGATTCACCCATTTCCAAAATGGTCTTGGCGTCGAGCGGCTTGGCTCGCCGCCAGCCGCCCGCCTCCATGGCTTGGACCAGGGCCCGCTCATGACCATGGAAACCGACGTTGATGGGGTCGCCGGGGATTCCCTCGGCGGTCCGGGTGAGACCGGGCGAGGCCCGCATGGCCGGTTGGCGCTCGTATTCCTTCCAAACCAAGGGGAGCAACAAATAGGCCACCAGGCCATAGAGCGGAAGCAGGCTCAGGGCGATTCGAAAAAAGGTCCGGTGATGGCGTCTGAAAAAGGTCATAAAAAAACCCGCCGAGGCCGGGGCCTCGACGGGTCGATTCTTTTCGCGAGGGGCTTACCAGCGGCTTCCGCCGCCACCACCGCCACGACGGTCGCGATCGCCGCGACCACCGCCGCCGCCACCACCGCCGAAACGACGACCACCGCCGCCACCGCCACCACCGCCGCCAAAGCCGCCACCGGGACGGGGCGCCATGGGACGAGCCTCATTGACTTTTAAAGTACGTCCGCCGACGTCCTTGCCGTTCAGGCCATTGATGGCCGCATCGGCTTCATCGTCGTTTTCCATCTCAACGAAACCAAATCCTTTGGATTGGCCGGAAAACTTGTCCTTGATCACCTTGCTTGAAAGGACAGAGCCATAGGCGGCCGCCAATTCGTTGAGTTGGGCATCGTCGACCGAGTAGGGGAGACTGCCCACATAGAGTTTCTTGCTCATCATGAGCTCCTTATAGGGAGGTTAGATTTAAGCTTCTTTCTCTTAAGGGGGGCTAGAAAACACGGCAGGCCCGAAATTTCGTGGGTCGAATGAAATCCAGCTACGCACATAAGGGTCAGAATGCAGCGGCGAAGGTAGCATGGGTACAAAAAGCCCGCAATCAGTAATGTAGGGGCCCGGTTTCGACCGCTTCGAAGGCCGAAGCGGGGACGGTTTTGAGTTGCTCGAGGTCCTCGTCGTCCCAGCGTGAGTCCCGGGCGCCGGTGATGAACCAGTCGCTGCCATTGTCGGCTAGGATCAGGCCGTACTTTTTGAGGGCTTCCAGCACCACCCGGGAGGCCCCAGTAAACCCAGTAATATCATAGTCGGCCTTGAGCCGGACCCGCAGGCCCATGGGCGGGGCGCCGGGGTCGGTGGTCGAGCCGGCCTCGTGGGTGGCTGGGTGGATATAGGCTTCCTGGGTCACATTGGCGGTGAAACGGAGGGCATGCCGAATCTCGCCCAGCTCCACCGCCTCATCGTGACGGACCAGGCCGGGCAGGATGGGCAGGCCGGCGGCGTCGGCCGAGGTCCAGCCATCGGGCCGAAGGGCATTGGAGCTCAGGTCGAAGACGGCTCCCGAATAGGCTTCCCAGCCGGGACCGACATAAGTGGCATCGTAAATCTCGTAGAGCAGGCAGTTGTCGGTGTCGACCGCCAGGACATGTTGATCGCCGACCTCGACCGGAGCATCGGCCGGGATCGGGTAGGGACCGGGGTCGCTCTCATCTTCTTCGGCGAAGCTCATCGGTAGCTTGGGCTCATCGCCGCCGACGGTAATGTAGGGAATTCCGTAATCGGGGTTGCTGCCGAAGTCGGGGTGGAGAAATTCGCTGCCGGCGTTCATCGAGGCCAGGTACTCGTCGGAGTTCTCGTGGACCTCATAGCCCGAGATGTCGAGATTCCAGGGATTGTCGGAAGGGAAGATTTGGCAGGTGGCGAGGTTGCCGCCGCCGTTGTTTCCCGCCGCCGGGTTTCCGCCGGGATTTCCGGAATCGTTTCCCGACCCCCCGCAGTGAGCGAGAAATAGGAAGAGCAAAAAAACAGGGAATGTCGGCAGCCGTCGCATAAGGTTCCTTTCCGAGCCTTAGAGCGGCTTTCACATTCCTGTTTCTGAAATCAAGGTCTTTTCAGGGGGCCGGGCAATTCGCGGTCGGGACCTCGTTGGCCACGCCGCTGGCGTTGACGACGAAGTGGCCGCATTCGGATTCGTTGAAGGTGCCGTACTTGACCCATTCGATCAGGGCTGCGGCGATGGTCTGATGCGGCCCCTTCCAAGCGGGCTCGTCAACGGATTGACCGTAAGGCGTGGTATTTGGATTTTGGTCGTCGCAACGAGTGCCGCTGCAGCTTTCCCCAATGAATTGGTGGCTCGAGCATTCCAGCTGTACCAGCAGCTTGTTATCGACCGAGGTCAGCTCGTCGAACATATTGTCCGAATTCCCCGGCAGGGCGACCCCGTCGTCGAGGCCGTGCATAATGAGGGTTGGTAGGGTGACAGTGTGGGCCACTTCGGGATTCCAACCATTGCGAGTGAAGGTGGGCGAGCGCAGGAGACCGGTGGCGTTGTTTTGGACCAGCTCCCCGTTCTCGTCATAAACGTTTGGTACAGTCCCTCCCCAGGCGATGGCCAGATCGTCGAGCGCCAAGATCTGATCCCAGAAATTATCGATGACATCGGTGGTGATCCGTCCGGTGCAAAAGGCCTCGCGGGAACCGACCCCAGTCCAACCAGCGGGATTTCCCAACGACAAGGGAAAGGAGGTCGATCTTTCCAGCTCCGACAAGTCCTTCTCCTCGGTTGGCAAGTTGATGAGGACCGGCGGATTGGCGGGGAACAGGTTGAAGAGCGAGGCCATGAACACCGCCCGCCTCACCTTATGCCCGGCATCTTCGCCCAGCAGGTAAAGGGTCCGGCCCACGCTGGGTCCCCCGAAAGAATAGCCAAGCAAGACGACCTTGCCGCCTTGGGGCCGGGCTTCGGCAATGGCCAAATCGATGACATCCAAGATGTTGCCCGCAAAAACATCGGGATTGGCGAAATGATAAGGGCTGGAGTGTTCGCATAAGGGCAGGCCGGGATTGACGCCGAGGCCCACTGGCTTGTTCGCTTGTTGATTGAGCGGGAAAACCGGGTTTCGGGTCCGATCACAGCCCACCGCCACCGGCGAGCAGAATTGGGGATTGATCGGAGTCGGCGGGATCAGAAACGGTGCGTTGGCTGGACAGGTGCCGTCGGAGTTGAGCGCCACGCAGGCCGGAAGGCTCGCATTGCAGGGATCGTCGAGTGGGCCTCGCCAGGATCTCCCATAACCCAATAGATCGGGGGCGAAGCTGTCGATGCCCGCTTTGGCCAAGGCTTCTTGGGCGCTGAGCCGGCCGCCGGTCGGATCTTCGGTGGTAGGCGCCATTCTTAAATCGAAGGAGGGGGAGCCCGGAGCGCTTCGACCATGGACCAGCACGGCGGCGTAATTGTGCACGTTCGGGCATTTCCCCTGGGCATAGACCGGTCCAACATGATGGACGCGCATTTGCACCTGCTGTCCATTCAAGGTCTCATCCGGCAAGTTTTCGGTGACAACGTTGAGGAAGATTTCTTCGGAAAAGACGCCGGTCGGTTGCTTGTTACAGGCTTTCGCCTTGGCAAGGCTATCCGGCGCCGGCAGGACCAAGCCCCAAGCCGTCACCATGAGAAAGTAGAATAATGGGCGAGATTTCAGTGATTTCATTCCAACACCCCCTGTAGATAAATCACCCCGTTTGGAACGATGTCACCGCCGTACCGCGTTGAGGATACCTCCCTCCTCCCCGAAGCAATGGACGGAATGATAAAATTATAGGTTGCCGGAATTCGAGATGGGAAGGCTTAAATGCCCGGAGAGCTCAGCTGACCGCTCGCTTTTTCTTTTGCTGGCGGCGCTGGGCCTCTTTCTCCAGGATTTTCTTGAGGTATTGGCCGGTGTAACTCTTGGGATTGGCCGCGACCTCTTCGGGGTTGCCGACCGCCACGATGCCGCCGCCTTCATCGCCGCCCTCCGGCCCCAAGTCGATGAGATGGTCGGCGGTCTTGATCACGTCGAGATTGTGCTCGATCACCAGCACGGTATTGCCGGCCTCAACCAGGCGTTGCAACACCTCGAGCAGGCAATGGATGTCGGCGAAGTGGAGGCCGGTGGTCGGCTCGTCCAGGATGTAGAAGGTCCGGCCGGTGGCGATCTTGCTCAGCTCCCGGGAGAGCTTGATCCGCTGGGCCTCGCCGCCGGAGAGCGTCGTCGCCGACTGGCCGAGCTCGATGTAGCCCAGGCCGACGTCGACCAGGGTCTTGAGCTTGCGCTTGATCGTCGGGACGTTGGTGAAGAACTCCATCGCCTGGGTCGCGGTCATCTTGAGGACGTCGGCGATCGATTTGCCCTTGTAGAGCACCTCGAGGGTCTCGCGGTTGTAGCGCCGGCCCTTGCACTCCTCGCACTCGACGTAGATGTCGGGCAAAAAGTGCATCTCGATCTTGATCATCCCGTCGCCCTCGCAGGCCTCGCAGCGGCCGCCCTTGACGTTGAAGGAGAAGCGGCCGGGCTTGTAGCCCCGCATCTTGGCCTCGTTCAATTCGCTGAACAGGTCCCGAACCAAGGTGAAAAGGCCGGTGTAGGTCGCCGGATTGCTCCGGGGCGTCCGGCCGATCGGCGTTTGGTCGATGTTGATGACCTTGTCGATGTGCTCGACGCCCTGCAGCTCCTTGAATTTGCCGGGAGCTTCCCGGCCTTGGTGGAGGCGCTGAGCCAGGGCCTTGTAGAGAGTGTCGTTGACCAAGGTGGATTTGCCGGAGCCGGAAACGCCGGTGACGCAGGTCAAGGTGGCCAAGGGAACCTCGACGGTCAACTGCCGCAGGTTGTTGGCGCTGGCGCCGCTCAGGGTTAGGCTCAGGCCGTTGCCGGCCCGGCGCTGGCCGGGCAGGGCGATGCTCTTGCGGCCGGAAAGAAAGTCGCCGGTGACCGAGGACGGATTGGCCAAGATCTCGGCCGGAGTGCCCTCGGCGACGACGTAGCCGCCCTCGACGCCGGCGCCCGGCCCCATGTCGATCACGAAATCGGATTCGAGGATCGTCTCCTCGTCGTGCTCGACGACCAGGACGGTGTTGCCGAGGTCGCGCAGCCGCTTCAGCGTTTCGAGCAGCTTGGAGTTGTCGCGCTGGTGCAAGCCGATGCTGGGTTCGTCCAAGATATAAAGCACGCCGACCAGCGAGGAGCCGATCTGGGTGGCGAGGCGGATCCGCTGGCCCTCGCCGCCGGAGAGGGTGCCGCTGCGCCGATCCAGCGTCAGATAGTCGAGTCCGACATTGTGGAGGAAGGTCAGCCGCTCGTGGATCTCCTTGAGGATGCGCTCGGCGATCTGCGCCTCCTTCTTGCCGAGCTTCAAGTGAGCCATCGTTTCGAGGCATTGCTTCACCGAGAGCGCCGTGACCTCGTGGATCGCCTTCCCCTGGATCTTGACCGCGGTGGCTTCCTTCTTCAGCCGGCTGCCGCCGCAAGTCGCGCAATCCTGAAAGGCCATGTACTTCTCGAGCTCTTGGCGCATCCAATCGCTCTCGGTCTCATCGTAGCGCCGCTTCAGGTTGGCCAGCACGCCCTCGAAAGGAGCGGTGTAGGTCCGGCGACCGCCGTCACGCTCGTAGACGTAGCGGATCTCCTCGCCCTTCGAGCCGTGAAGGATGGCCTCTTGGTGCTTCTTGGCCAGCTTTTCGAAGGGTAGGTCGGTCTTGAAGCCGTAATGCTTGGCCAGCGAGGCCAGCAGGCTGGAATAGTAGTTGCCCGTCTTCGAAAACCAGGGGGCGATGGCGCCTTGGGCCAGGGTCAGCGACCGGTTCGGCACGACTAAGTCGGGGTCGAAGATCATCGTGCAGCCCAAGCCCTTGCAGTCGGGGCAGGCGCCATGGGGATTGTTGAAGCTGAAGAGCCGGGGGCTGATCTCGGCGAAGCTGACGCCGCAATCGATGCAGGCGAAATTCTCGCTGAAGAGCAGCGAGGGCGCCGCCGGCTTGCCGGCCTCGGGCAGGAACTCGACCTTGGCGATTCCCTCGCCGAACTTGAGCGCGGTCTCCAGCGATTCGGCCAGCCGGCTCTTGGCGCCGGCATTGACCACCAGCCGGTCGACGAAGAGATCGATGTCGTGCTTCTTTTTCTTGTCCAGCGCCGGCTCCTCGCCCAGGACGTAGGTCTGGCCGTCGATCTTGACCCGGACGAAGCCCTTGCCGCGCAGGCCCTGGAGCATTTGCCCGTACTCGCCCTTCCGGCCCCGCACCAGCGGGGCCAGCAGGTGGATCTTGGTGCCCTCGGGAAGCTTGAGCAGCTGGTCGACCATCTGGGTCACGGTCTGAGCCTGAATCTCTTTGCCGCAGACGTAACAGGTCGGAGTCCCGACTCGGGCGAAGAGCAGGCGGAAGTAGTCGTAAATCTCGGTGACGGTGCCGACCGTCGAACGGGGGTTGTGGCTGATCGTCTTCTGCTCGATCGAGATCGCCGGCGAAAGGCCTTCGATGGTGTCGACCTCGGGCTTGCCCATCTGCTCGAGGAACTGCCGGGCATAGGCCGAGAGCGACTCGACGTAGCGCCGTTGGCCTTCGGCGTAAAGGGTGTCGAAAGCGAGCGAGGACTTGCCCGAGCCCGAGAGGCCGGTGATCACCACCAGCTTATTCCGCGGGATGTGGACGTCGATGTTCTTGAGATTGTGCTGGCGGGCGCCTTTGACGACAATCGCTTGGGGTTCCATGAAGGTAAAGCACTAGCGAGAGCCGTCCCTGTCGGTCAACAGCGTTTTCCCCCTCCTTTGTAAGGAGGGGGTTAGGGGGAGGTAGAGATTTGGTGTCGTGCAAAGTTCATTGCATGACGCGAGCTCTCTACCCCTCCCTGGAACAAGTTCGGAAAGTCGAACATTGCTATGGAGTTTGCCTGGCGACATTAAGTCGCCAGTTTCCTCCATAGCCCCCTTACAAAGGGGAGGGAAAGAACTTAAGCGTAGTAAGAATCTTGGGGATGGCCGGAATCCTCGCGGCCGTCCTGGTCCTGCTGCTCGGAGCCCTGCTGGCCCTGGGAGCCGCCGCCGAAGCCTTGATGGCTGTCCTCATCGAGGTTGGTCGGTCCCTCGATGCGGTAATGGGAATTGAGGCCCAGACCGAAGCTTTGACTGGCCAAGACGCTTTGGCCCAAGGTCGAAGACTGGGACGCGACGCCCTGCATGCCCGAAAGACAGGTCAGCAGAGCCGGCATGAAGAAGCCATGGGCCGAAACCGAGCCGCTTTGCAGCTGGCTGGCAAAGGCCGTCAGGACCGGCGAGGCCGGATCGAGCAAGGGCGAAGCCGAAGGCCCGGGGGCCGGGACCGAAGTCGAGGCGACCGGAGTCGATTCAAGGGTCGGCGCCTCCGCGTTTGGGCCGCTGACGGCGGTCAGGGCCCGCTCGCTGCCGCCGTGACCGTCGAGCTGACGGCGGATGTCGCGGGCCAAGGAGGTGGCGACGATCATGGATTGGCCGAATTGGCTGCCAGTGAAGCTGTTCAGCGGCAGGGCGCCGGCCATGATCCGCAGATAGAGCAGATCCTTGAATTCCGAAGCCGGCAAATTGGCGTGGGTCAAAGCAAAGCCGACAATGCCTTCGGGAGCGATCCCTTGAAGAGGAGTTCCCTGAGTCCGCTCTTCGATCAGGCCGGCCAAGGGGGCAAAGCCGGGCAAAGCGACCAATTGGCTTAGGGCTAGCGGCGAGCTCGAGGCTTGGATCCCGGAGCCTTCGCCAGCCAGGGGAGCCGAAACCGGCAGCGCGGCCGAAGAGCCGTCACCGCTGGAGCCGGAAAGGGCCAGGGCGCGGGCGCCGCCGTTGCCATTCCCGCCGGCGACGGCATTGGGCACATAGCTCGGAACCGCGGTATGGCTCTGCATCCATTGACGCAAGCCCGCGTTCTGCGGCGAAGAATCCCGATAAACCTCGACCAGCAGTTGCCGGGCTTCGGCATTGCGCGGGTTTTCCCGAGCCATCTGGTCGACGGTGGCGAGCAAACCTTGTTGGAGGCGGCGATCCTCGGGTTTCGATTGGATTAATTGCCGTAAGCTGAGGGCACCTTCGCGCCGGGCAGTCTCGTCGTCGGAACCCAGTTGGGCCAGGATCGGGAGGAGGTTTTCCTCGCTGGCCAGGAAGCAGGAGCTGGTGACCCGGGGATCGGAAGCCGCGGCCTGGGCCAGGGTCAGCAGTTGACGGCGGGCTTCGGGATTGGAGCGGGCTTCTCGGATCAGATCGACGAATTCGAGGTCGCGGGAGCCGCCTTGGCCGTCGGCAATGCGGACCGTGTCATGGGCTGAAAGGTGCCGGGGGAGGCGGAGGGCCTCGGAATAGGTGTCGGTGCTGGAGGTATTTTGAGTGAGGTCGAGGACCGGCTCGGCCGGAAAGCTGGCCAGGGGGGCCGCCTCCGGAATCGACATCCCGGTGGAATAGTCCTCGTAACTACAGGAACTAACTGAGGTATTTTCTACTGGTTCACCCACGGGGGATTTCCCTTTCCCCAAAACGATCGTCCTTAAACCATTGATCGGCCGGCCGACCCCTTCAGGTTGCGCGCTTATCCAGGATTTTTCCACAAAGGGCGGTTTTTTTACCAGCTTTATAAATAGGTCCCCTACGGCTGTCATCCTGGGCGAAGCGAAGGAACTGCGACCCACCAAGGTCTTTTGAAAGGTTTACTCCCTTCGTGTCCTCCAAAAGGATTCCGAGGGAACGAAGGGGCTTTGGAAACTCTAAGTTTCTTGGCCAGTCGCAGATCCTTCGCTTCGCTCAGGATGACATTCTTAGGGTAATTGGACTTTGAAACGGAGGCTGCCGATACTGAGCTCGCTATTCGGCTTCAGGGGAAGGCGGATATTCGGGGGGAGGGAGATGCCGTTGACTAAAACGGGAGCCTCGCCTCCGCTCTCACTGTGGATTTTCCAGACCCCGGCTTCCTGAAAAACCGTGACGCGGCCGATCTTGCCCAGATCGACCGGGATGGCCACCGAGAGGGCTTCGGATTCCGAGCGGATGTCGAGCCGGGCGGCGTTGGCCTCGTTTTGCAGGATCAGGCTTTTGGCGAGCTGGAGCGGGATGGGACCGGAGCCCAGGAGCGGCGGTTGGCCGGCAGCCGGCGCTTGGGGGCGGGGGCTCGAGGGCGGCGGCTCGGTCGGACGGTTCGCGATCGACCGGAGGTCTTCCGGCGATACCCTCGGCGGCGCGAATTTCATGAAATCGAAATGGATCTGGTCGCCGGAAAAAATCCGCTCGCCACCGAGCAGCCGGACCCAGCCTTCCACCCTCAATTGGGGACCGGTGGGCGAGGGCGCTTCCTTCTCCCAGAACGGAGTCTCCCGGCCTTGGACGAAGATGTTGGCCTCGGGTTTGAGAGGCTTCAGGATGAATTGCCCGCTCTGGTCGAGATAGATCGAAAAGGGATTGGCCTCGGTTTCGGCGCTTTCGCGGTAGAGACGTTTGGTCGAGGGATGGTTGGGCTCGGCGCCGATCGTCCAGCCGCTGTGATGGGTCAGCAGCAAGAGAGAGCGGCCGTTGGGAGCCTGCAAGATTCCGGCCCGGACGTCGTCGACCGGCAGCCGGTCTTGCTCGAGGAGCATTTCGAAATATCTTTGCACCTCCTCGGGCTTCAGATCGCGCAGCGCCGGATGGTGCTCGGCTTGCTCCGGCGCCGGCACCTTCGTCCGCGGATGGGCTTCAAGGTCCTCGAAGACCGGCGTGATCCGGTCGTCGGATTTGGCGGGGCCGCGGAAGACGAATGCCTTGCCTTCGCCGAAGACGATGACGTCGCCGTTCTCCAGCGGCTGAGTGCCGTAGACCGGCTTGCCATTGACCCGGGTCGGCTGCTGGCCGAGGTCTTGGATGTAGTGGTTGCCCTCGGCGTCGCGAATCAACTTGGCCTGGCTTCGGCTGATGTCGCGGCTGGACATCGAGAAGGGGATGTCGGGGCTGCCCTCCTTGAAGCTTTCCCGGCCGACGGTCCAAGATTGCCGCTCCGGCGAGAGCGGCACGATTCCTTGGGTCAGGCTGGGCGCCCGGTCGGGGCTGTCTTGATGGAAGATGACGCTGGGCCCGTCCTTCCCGAATTGGACTCGGTCGCCGTTTTTCAGCGTTGCGCTCTTCACCCGCTTGCCATTGACGAAGGTGGCCGAAGACTTGGCCATGTTTTCGAGGGTCGCGACGATTTTCTCGGGAGTCGCCAAGGTTTGGATCACGTTTTTGTGGTCGGGAATCGCATTGAGCCTTAATTTCACCTGCAGCGAAATCTTGGCGTGCTGGGTTTCCATGCCGGTGGCGGTGCTCGGGAAGGTGAGATCGACAAGGGCCGGTTGGGGCCGGGCTTGGATTTCCTCGCGGCCCAAGATGCACTCGTAATTCACGATATTCTTGCTGACCGGAAGCATGAGGCGGTCGTCATGGCTGCCGGTCCAAGAGACGGCGACCTGCACCTTGGCCTTGCCCGGCACGAAGCGCAAGGGCAGCTCCAGGGGCTTCGGGATGAGGAAGCTTTCGCCGGCCTTGGGCACCGGCGGTGGCGGCAAGGTCTCGAACCAGCTGGGATGCGAAGGTCGGTCGCTGGCGGCCGGCGCCGCCGGAAGCATCAAAGGGGTTTTCTCCGTCGGCACTGCCGGCGGCGGCGCGGCTTTTTTCCGAAGCCAGCCCTGCAGCCACTCTTTCAGGTTAAAGCGCTTGGCCGGGGTGCCACTGGCCGGCTCGGCCGATTCGGGCTTCCTCCGCCGCAGGTTTTGCCAGATCTTGGCCCATCCTTCGGACAACTCGCGGAGCTGCGGCGGTGTTTCGAAGCCTTTGGCCGGCTCGGCCGGCGTTTCGCTGGCGCTTTCGGCGGTCGAAGCGGTTTTGCGCAGGCCGATGCGGGGCCCGGAGCTTTCGAGCGCCGCCAGATGATAGTCGAGGCGGCTCGGGCCCATCCGCTGCAAGAGCTGACCCGAGAGGTAAAAGTGTCCGTAGAGCAGGGCGTCGTCGACCAAGTCGCCTTTCCAGCCTTGAGCCGAGCCCGGGCGTAGACCGGCGAAGCGGCTGAGGCTGTTGGCGGCCATCAAGGAGGTCAAGATCAATCCATGGCTGGCGGCGAAGTCGGCGGCCGGCTTCAACCAGGCGCGGGAGAAGCCGGTTTCGGCGGCATAGCTCAGCGGGTAAGCCAGGGCCCGGCCGGCCTGTTGTTTCCAGGCGGGGCCCTCGGCCTTGCTCAAGCCGGTGGCGAATTCCAAAGGCTTTTCGGCCCAGCCGATCCGGGTCCGGCCTTGGAGCCAGGACTGCCAGGCTTCCGAATTTCGCAGCCGGCCCTGGAAGCGACGGCCGGCGATGCCGCCGCCGCGCAGGACGCCGAAGGCGAGCAGGGCGCCGGTGAAATCGAGGTGAGCCCGGTTCCAAACGCCGACCGGCGATTGGAACAGGCTGCGGTAAATTTTATCGCTGCCGGTGAAGACGCCGGCTTCGACCGCCACCGAGAAAGCCTCGGCTCCGAACTTGAGCCCCAGGCTGGAATTGCCGAAGTACTGGACGAAGGCGAGCTTGCCGAGCTTCGAGGCGCCGCCGGCCACCATCATGGTTCCCAAGGTGAAGGGGTTGGTGACCTCATGACTGAAATGGCCGAGGGTGGATTCGAGCTTTTGGCCGAAGCTGCCCTGGCCGCTGAGCCAATTCTTCAGCGCCTCGGCCTTGGGATAGCTGTCGGCGTAGCGCTCGGCGATGGCGAGGGCCGTTGCCGGCATCCGTCCCTCGTCCTTCAGAGTCCGCTGCGCCAAATGGACCAAGCCGTCGCGGCGCAGCTCCCAGTCCTTCTCGTCCAGCAATTGGGCCAATTCGCGAAGCCCGGTGTCGCCGCGAAGCAAGGCTTTGACTTCTTTTTCAAAAGGCCCGTCGCCTTCCAAACCTTGAATGGCGTCGTCGACTCCGGTCCGACTTTGATCGAGCGAGACTCGAAGGCGGCGGAAGAAGCCTTCCACGGCCACCCGTCGCATCTCGGGGTTGACCCCGCTGTCACCGCTGAAGGCTCGGCCGAGGCTGCGGACCCAGGCGCGGTCCTCATTGTTCCGGCGCTGGAGGCATTCTTGAACCGCCAGCTGCAGCAGAGGCAGGCCTTGGTCCAAGCGCTGGACCCGGTCTTGCCAGTCGATCAATTCCCGGATGGGGCGAGCCAGCGCGTCATCGCGGGGAAAACCGGCCAAGGCCTGCGCGGCCGCGTGGTTTTCCTGGCGAAAGAGATGATCCAAGGCTTGGAAGATCGGGTCGTCCTTCCGAGCCTGGGTTTCTTTTTGCAAGGCGGCTTCGTCGCCCGACAGCATCGCGGCCAGGCTGCGGTGGAGCGCTTGGCGACGCTCGGGATCCGCCGGCAGTCCGGCGCCGGAGGGAAGTGGCTTCGAGTCTTTGCGGGGCACCAGATAATCGACCGGCTTGGGCGCCTCGGCGGTGGCTTGGTACAAGCGCCACAAGGCCTTGCCGTAGGCGTCTTCGGGTTCGGCGAGATTGGTTTCGCCGGCCGGGGCCGGCGGCTCGACGGCTCCGAGGCCTTGGAGCCAGCCGGCGGTGAGCTTGGCCAGGGCGGGCAAATTGGGATCGAGGGGCCCCAAGGCGGCCAGCCGCTCGGCGGCCTTGTCGAAGGCCGGGCTTCCGACCTTGCTCGGCGTGAAGCTGCGGCTGGCCTTCAAGACCTTTCCGCTGGCGGCGTCGATCTCGTAGACGTCGTGCAAGAACATGCGGCCGTTGTTTTCAGCGTCCAGCGCCGGATCGGAATCGCTGTCGAGGACGAGCTGGAGGCCGAGGAGAATTTTGCCGCCCTCGCGGCGCAGCGTCAGTCCGGTCTGGGCATTGCGAAACTTCATCTGCAAACCCAAGTCTTGGACGACGTCGCGGATCGGAGCGAAGACTTCGAGGTTTTCATCGAACAAGGCCTTGGAGTTGGGTGGAAGCGGCCGATGCAAGCCGGGCAGGGTTTCGGCGAGCATGGTTTTCAGAGCCGGACTTTGAGCGTCGAGTTGGAGCTGGCTCAAGTCGTTCAAGAATTTTTCGAGGTGCTCGGCATAGCCCTTGAGCTTTTCCTGGGGATGATCCCGGCGGGCGGTATCGACCCAAAAGCGATGGCTCGAGGTTCCGACGTTCTGCGAGGCCGAGCGGTTGAAACTGATCAAGCTCCCGTCGCGCCGGTTCAGGCGATAGCTGTCCTTGAGGTAAATGCGGCCGTTGCCCGGGTAATAGTCGTTGTCCAAAGGATAGGTGAGCTCATAGGAAATCTCCCCGCCTTTCTCCTCGACCGAGACTTCCACCTCCGGATCTTGGATCTTGACGTCGACGCCGCTGCCCTTGAGCCGCGCGCGCACCGATTCCAGGGTGCCGAGCTGCTCGGCGACAAGTGTGCGCTCCCGCGGTGATAAGCGGTATTTGATGCCCCCGCTCATGAATGGCCTTAAAAGGAGGACCACCCCCGTGTTCCCCTGCAAATTCCCAGATTCCCTCGCTTTTCGGCGTTGCCGGGCTTTAGTTGCGCAGGAGCCCGGAATTTTCAGGCCCTCGGAATGAGGTTAATTATCCTTGAATAACAAGGACTTAGTGTTGAGGTGGCCGAAGAACTCGGCCAGCTGGGTCTGGATCTCGGTCAAGCTGTTGCAGGGGGTAACCCCTTGGACGTCCCAGCTTTTGTAGCCTAGGACCTTCTTTCCCAGTTTCAGGGCGATGGCGATCTCGCTTAAGGTGCCGTAGCCGGTGCCGACCGCGACCAAAATGTCGGCGCTGTGGGCGATGAGCATGTTGCGGGAATGGCCGAGGTTGGTCGGAATGGCGTAGGTGACGTAGTCATTGGCGTCTTCCTTGCGGCCGCCGGGCAGGAGGCCGATGACCACGCCGCCGGCCTGATGGCAGCCGCGGCTGGCTTCTTCCATGACGCCGCCCAGGCCGCCGCAAACCAGGGCCAGGCCCATCGCGCCGATGAGCTTGCCGATTTCGAAGGCCATCTGGCGCTCGCTATCGGAGGCCTCCAAGACACCGATGACTCCGACCAAGGGCTTGGGCAACATCTTTGGAGTATATGGATAATTGAACCATGCGCAAACTCGTAATCTTCGACATCGACGGGACTTTGCTGCTCACCGGCGGCGCCGGCAAAGTCGCTTTCGACCGGGTTTTCGCGGAGCTCTATGGGATCGAGGGAGCTTGGCGCGATGTCCATCCCGACGGCCGCACCGATCCTTCGCTGATCCGCGAGCTCTTCGAAAAGAATCTCGGTCGCCGGCCCCGGCCCGAAGAGGAGCGGCGAGTCACCGAGGCCTATGCCGCGGCGATGGCCGAGGAGATTCCCCGCTCGGCCCGCTTCCGCCTCATGCCCGGCGTTTTGCCCTTGCTGGACCTCTTGCAACGACGCGGCTTGGCCCTGCTCGGGCTCGCCACCGGAAACTTCGAGAGCACCGCCGGCCAAAAGCTCCGCCATGCCAAGCTCGATCATTTCTTTCATTTTGGCGGCTACGGATCGGACCACCCCGAGCGGCCCGAGCTGACCAAGGTCGCGGTCGAAAGGGGCCGGCAGCGCCTCGGCCGGCGAGTCGCGCCCGAAGAGATCCTGCTGGTCGGCGACACGGTTCACGACGTGGATTGCGGACGACGACTCGGCCTCACCACCGTCGCGGTGGCCACCGGCTCGACGAGCCGCGCCGCCTTGGAGGCGGCTCGAGCCGATTTCGTGGTCGATAGCTTCGACCCGCTCGAAGAGGTTTTGCCGATTTTCGATGGATGACGCTGGTAGGGGCGCCCCTTGCGGGTGCCCCATCTGCCTTGCGCTGTCCCTGCCTCGGGCGGGCGCAAGGCCCGCCCCTACGGGAAGAGGACCTGCTGGCTGTTCTTCTTCTTGATCAGATCCATCTCAACCGATTCGACCACGTCGTGCTCGTTGAAGGTGATGTAGAGCTCGACCGGATCCTTGCCCTTCATGATCCGCTTACCGGAGTTGTCCATCAGGATGATCGAATCCTCGATCGGGTTGGCCAGCTTGTAAGCCCAGAGCCAATAATAGCCCCATTGCTCGTGCTCTTCGGGATACTTGAGGCCGATGGTGTTGGGGCCGGAAAGGAGCCGAAGGACATCGTACATCGTGCTGGCGCACTCTTGGATCGAGCCGACGATCTTGCCGGCCGGCTGGTTGGGGCCGAAAGAGACGAGCTCGATTTTCTTGGCCGGCGATTTCGAAGTGCAGGTCGGCGGCGGAGGCAGGGGCTCGGCGGCTGCGGCTCGGGCCGGACGATGGCGGCGAACGGTGGTCGGAGCCTCCGGCATCCCGTCGGCGAGGCCGATCGCGGGGCTGGCAATCAGGGCGGAAAGAGCTAGGACCAAGAGGGATTTTTTCATAGGCTCATCTCGATTTCTGAAAAATTTAGGCTATTTAGAGAATAATTCGAGCCTGGAGGGCCGTCAAATTATTTCGTTTTTAGGTCGCCGGTTCGTTTTCCAGCGGGCTCAGCAGGCGGTTCAGGGCATCGCGGATGGCGGCTTCCTGGATGATTTCGACCCGGCCGCCATAGCGCCGGCGTATCAAGCTGACGATTTTATCGAAAGCCCGGCCGGTCCTTTCGAGGTCGGAGTCGGTCAAAAGATCCCATTCCTGAAGGATCCGTTCCTTGGCTTGCGGCCAATGGTCTTCAAGGCGGTTGGCGGTGCTGGGCATGGCGGAGACATAATGCCGTGGCAATTTTTCGCAAGCTTTAATATTCCCCAGTACTTTAGTGCCCTCCCCCCTTGCGGGGGAGGGTGGCTCCGGCTTTAGCCGGAGACGGGAGAGGGAGTGCGGCAGGGCAAACATACGATTTATGCCACGCCCCCTCCCCGCCCCTTCGGGGCACCCTCTCCCACAAGGGGAGAGGGTAACGAGGATTGAACTTGATCGACAAGGAAGAAGACCGAAAAGACATCGAGGCCGTCCTGGCCGGCAGCTCCGAGGCCTTCGACCGGTTGGTCCGGCGCTATCAGCGGCCGATCTATTATTTGGCCCTGCGGATGCTCCGGCAGACCGAGGACGCCGACGAGGTCACCCAGAAGACCTTCGTCAAGGCTTATCGGGCCCTGGCCGGTTTCCGCTTCGAGTCTTCCTTCAAGACCTGGCTTTGCGCGATCGCGATCAACCTCTGCCGCACCGAGCTGGTCAAGGCCAAGCGGAACATGGAAGAATTGCCGCTCAACCTGCCCGATCCGGCGTATGAGGAGCGGCAAGCCGAGGAGGAGAAGGCCTTCCAAAAGGCCCATCTCGAGGCCGCCTTGGCCGACCTTCCGCCGCGGCAGAAAGAGGTGGTTTTGCTCCGGCTTCAGCAGGAATTGCCCTTCAAGGAAATCGCCCGCCTGCTGAAGAGCACCGAAACGGCGGTTAAAGTTAACTTTCACCACGCCATGAAGAGTCTTAGGGGCTGGATTCGGAAAAAGGTCCGCAATGACGCAATGTAAGAAAATTCAAGAAAATCTGGCGGCTGAGCTTTTGGACGGTGGCCCCGACCCCGAGTTGCAGGCCCATTTGGCGGCCTGTCCCGCCTGCCGGGCCGAAGCCGAGTCCTTCCGCCGCTTGGCCGAGTCCTTCCGGCAGCTCGACGGCGAGGATCCCGGCGAGCTCTTCTTCGCCGCCCAAAGAAAGCGCATTCGCGAGGCGATCGCCGCCGAAAAGCCGGCCCGCCGAGCTCCGGCCTGGCGTCCCGCCTTGGCGCTTGCAGCGGCGGTTCTTTTATTGTTCATTGGGCTCTCCCGGTGGCAGGAACGGAAATCGCCGACCGCGCTTTGGTCGACGGCGCTCCTGGCCTTCACCGATGGGCAAACTTCGGTCACCGGCTCCGGCATCCTGGAGCTGGAAACCTTGAACCCCGAGCAATTGGAAGGTCTGGCGCAAAACATGGAACGGCGAATCCTCGGCAATCAGGATGATGTGCTGCTCGAAGACGGTGCCGATCTGCAGGATCTCTCGGGACCGGAATTGGATCAGCTGATTCAAAGATTGCAGAAGAAACTCGGAGAGCAGGCATGAAGCGGCGCTTGATCCATGGAGCCTTGCTCTTGGCGCTCGGGCTTTTCGGCGCTCCGGCCCTCGCCGGCGACGCCAAGGACGCCCAGGAAGCCGCCCTCCTCGAGGCCCGCCGCCAGCAGATCCACGAGCTGGTCATGATCCGGCTCAACAATGCCTTGGAGCTGAGCCCGACCCAGTCCCAACAGATCAGCCAAATTTTGCTTAAGTACCGGCGCGAGAAGACTGCTGACCGCAACCAGATCCGCCAGCTCACCCTCAAGCTTCGCGAGGTCTCGAACAGCGGCAACGAAGCCCAGATCCAAGGCCTCATCCAGCAGATTTCGGTCGCCAAGTCCAACCTCGACAAAGTCGACGATCGGATGTTCGCCGAGGCCAAGAACCACCTCAACACCAAGCAGCAAGCCCAATTCATCTTCGTGATGGAAGAGATTCGCCGCGAGGTTCAATCGGTCAAGCGCGGCCTCCCGCCGCCGGGCGGCGGCCGGGTCAACGCGATTCAGGGCGGTTCGGGATCGGGGTATTGATTAAAGGTCATCCTGAGCGAAACGAAGGATCTGCGACTGTCCAAGTAACTAAGGGAATCAAAAGTTTCTTCGTCTTTTCGGAATCCCTTTAAATGACACGAAGCGACCTGAGATTTTCAAACCACCTTAGGTAGGTCGCAGATCCTTCGCTTCGCTCAGGATGACCTTGGTTCCTCCAATAAAATTTCCAACAAACTTAAAATCCCTTCTTGCGAGCCCAAATAAGGCAGGAGCTTGAGCGGGGTTTCGGGATAGGCTCGGGCTTTTTCGGCGAGGATCGCCGGGATGTCTGCCTGGACGTGCCGGCCCTGGGTCAAAAAATAAGGCAGGATCAGGATTTCAGCGGCGCGGGTCGCCAGGGCCAAATCCACCGCTTCCGGTATGGAGGGCGCGGCCAGCTCGAGAAAGGCGCCGATGACCGGATAACCGAGCCGGGCTTCGAGCCGGCTTGCCAAGGCGCGGATTTCCTCGTTGGCCGCTTCGAGGCGGCTGCCGTGGGCGATCAAGACCAGGGCGCGGGATTTCTTTAGCATCGCTCAAGGAATATCAAACATCGCAGAGATAGCCCAGCACTCCGCCGTAGCAAAGGTAGGTCGCCAGGGTCCCAAAGGAAACGACGACGCTGCCCATGAAGAATCCCAGACCGAGCAGCGGTGCAAGGGCCGCGCCGGTCAAAATCCACATCATCACGGCGAACAGAAACCCCCGTTGCCAAGATTGGCCGGGCAAGAGGTCGTGGAAAAGCAGAGCGAAAAGGAAGGCCACACCGAGGCCCAGGGTTAGGAAGAAGCCGTAGGCCAGAAATGGATGGCGGGCCGGCTCGGCCAAGACCCGGCTCCAATCCAGGAAGGGCATGCCGACGCGGGCGGCGAGAATGGTGAAGAGAGCCATGGCCAAGCTGGCCACCAAGCCCGCTTTCAGGATCCGCTTCATCGAGCGCCGGGGCATTTCGTTCCCTTTCCTCTGAACGATTGTAGCCTTCGGCCCGTCGAAGCCACAAGAGTCGGGCGCGCGCGGAGCGCGTCAAAATTCGGTCGCGTTGCGTCAAGGGGCGGGCTTGAGAATTTGGTGGAGGTAGCCGCGGGAGCCGTCGCGCCGGCGAAATTCCAGCCGCAAAGTGTCGAATGAAATTTCGAGCCAAGCGAAGCCGAATTCGGCTTCGGCGTAGAGGGCGCGGCTGTCGGGCCGAATGGAATGGAGGTTTCGACCGCCGGTGCCGACGATGAACTCCTGAAAACGGCAGCCGTCGTTCGGATCGTCGAGATGGGCGAAAAAGTGGTTGTGGCCGGCCAAAACCGCGTCGACCGTCGGGCAGAGCAGGGGGATCAGCCAGGCGTTCTGCCCCAGCTCGTCGTCGGGGTGAGGCCCGTTGCTGTAGGGCGGGTGATGCAGGGCGGCGATCTTCCAGCGGGCTTCGGAGGCGGCGAGGGCGAGGCCGAGCTCGGCCGCCACCGCATCGTCGACGGCGTTGCTGTCGATGACGAAGATCTCGAGCAAGGGCGGCTCCTGGTTCGAGGGCCAGCGGATTCGGTAATTGCGGGCCGGCATGGTCCAGCGCTCGGAAAGGGCGCTGTAGTCGATTTGGGCCTGCTCATTGCCATCGTAGTCGTGATTGCCGAGCAGGGCGTAGAAGGGGACCTCCAGCTCATAGACCGACTCGAACTTGGCTTCCCACTGCGGGTCGCTCACCGAGGCCACACCATTATCATAGAAATTGTCGCCCAACAGCAGGCCGAAGTCGCAGCCCCGGGCCCGGCAAAAGCTCTCCAAGGCTGAGGCTACCGCATATTGGCTGGCGTCGCCGGTTCCCCAATCGCCGAAGCTGAAAAAGCGCAAGGCCGCGGGATCCGGAGTTTCGACCGGAATCGGCGAGGCCGAGGGCGTCGGCGAAGGCGGCAAAAGCTCCGGCGAGCTTCCGCAGGAGGCCTGGGACAAAAGGACCAGCAGGACGAGAGTAGCCAGGCGCGAGGGCATCCAAGCATTCTTGCCGCTCGAGAATTGCCTTGTAAAGGCCTGGGGGCCGGGCGATGAAATGCCGGTGCATCCGCTTCTCTTCGACATCGGCGGCCTGAAGGTTCACAGCTACGGCCTGATGGTCGCGGTCGGTTTCCTGGCAGCCCTGGGCTGGGTTCGCTACCAGGCTCCCAAGGAGGGCTTGCCGGCCGCGGCGATGATCGACTTGGCTTTCTGGCTCATGCTCGCCGCCATCGTCGGCTCGCGCCTCGCCTTCATTGCGGTCGAGTGGGAGGTCTATGCCCGAAATCCAGCGGCCATCTTTAAAATTTGGGAAGGCGGCTTGGTCTTCTACGGCGGGCTCATCGCCTGCATCTTCACCGCTTGGTTTTATTTGAAGCGGCGGGCTTGGAGCTTTTGGAAGGTGGCCGACGTCTTCATGCCCGGCGTCGCCCTGGGCCACGCCTTCGGCCGGATCGGCTGTTTTTTGGCCGGCTGCTGTTACGGCCGCGGCTGCGATCCCAAAGCTTGGTACGCCGCGCACTATCCGGGTCACGCCGAGAGCCTGGCGCCCTCGGGAATTCCGCTTTATCCGGTCCAGCTCTTCGAGGCCGGCGCCAATTTGGCGATCTTCGCCTTCCTGGCCTACTACAGCCGGAAGAAAGCGTTTGACGGCCAAATTCTTCTTTTGTATCTAATAACTTACGCGCTCAGCCGCATCGTCTTGGAGCTCTTCCGCGGCGACGCCGAGCGCGGCTACGTGATCCAGGGCTGGCTCAGCACCTCCCAGTTCCTCGGCGCGATCCTTCTCTTGGCGGCTCTGGCGGTGCTACTCTTACGCAGAGGGAGATCTTCATGAAGTTTCATCGTGCCTGGCGCATCCTGACGGTTCTGCTTCTGCTCGGAAGCGCGGCGGCTTGCAGCAAGCCCAAGCTCTACGGCTCGGTCCAAGAATCCGAGGCCATCGTGAAATATTTCGCGGTGCCGCCGGCCGAGGCTTATCGCGCGGCCAAAGAGGCGCTCATCTACCGGGGCTATTCGCTGAAACAGGCCGACGACGCGGCCATGACGATCGAGACCTACTGGCAGCCGACGACCGCCGACTCGCACTACGTCTTGATCTTCGGCAAAAGGGATTACGGCACGGTCGGAGCCTACTACCGGATGGCGGTCAAGGTGACGCCCCAGGGCAGCGGCTCCAAGGTGAGCATCACCAACGTGGCCAAGAGCTTCATTTCGGATTTGAAGAGCTCGAATCGCGAAGAGGACGAGCTGTTCATCAAGGTGTCCGACTTCACCCGGAAGCGCGACATCCAGGTGACGAACATTGGATTGCAGTAGCAAGGGGCTTTAGCCCCGTCCTGGCGCCGAAGGCGCCATCTTTTGCGCAAACCATGACGGCGCTTCGCGCCGTTGGCGGGGCTAAAGCCCCTGGCTACTCCACTAAACTGAACGATTCCACCCGCTCGATCTCGAGGATCGCGAAGTCGTCGCCGTCGACGATTTTGAGCGTTCCGCTGTCGTAATCGACGTGCGTTAAAATGCCCATATAACTGATGTCGAACGCAATAATCTCGACTTTGCGGCCGATATAGTCCTGCAGTCGGGTGATGGAGAGGTAGTCTTGCATGGTGCTTTCCCTGCGCGATTATCTCCACCCGAATTCCGGCCTGTCAAGGAAGCGGGCCGCTGAAAATTCAAAAGCCGAAGGATTTCAAAAGCTGAGCAATTTAACGCGCTTAGTCATTTTTTGGACATTTTCAAAGCCAACGCGCGGCGTTATTTATAGCTGTTGACAGCCCTGTGGATAAATCCTAGAGCAGGGCTGGACGCAGGGCGAATTTTCGAGGCGCCCCGCTTCTAGATCGAGAAATTGCTCGCTTTTGGTGGTGAATGATCGAGGGAATCGTGAACTACATCGAGAAGAGAATCTTCCGACGCGTGGATGCCGAGCTTCCGGTGGATCTTCAGGTCGGCGAAAAGAAGCTCCAGACCACCAGCTCCAACATCAGCTGTGGCGGGATGTTCCTCCAAATCGACCCGGCCAAGCTCGACGACCTGCAGAAGCTCGATGTGGTCATCCATCTCCCCAACCGAAAGAGCCCGGTCAAGCTGAGCGCCGAAGTTTTGCGCAGCGAAAGCGACGATCGCCGGGGTGTGGCGGTCCAGTTCCAAGGCCTGTACAACGACAACATTCTCGAGATCGAGAAGTTCGTCAAAGCCAAGCTCAACTAGCCGATCTGTAAAGCCTTCAAACCGGCCCATTTTCCTTGACGCTGCTTCTGCGGCTGTCTTATAGCACCCGCGCCTATTGCGGTTGGGAAGCCATGATTTTTAACTTCGCGAATGTATTGGTTTTTATCTTGGTCGGGGCCGGCTTCGTCGGCGTCAGCCTGCTGGTCAGCCGGCTGGTTCGGCCTTCCTTTCCCACGCCCGAAAAAGAGCTCATCTACGAGTGCGGTGAGATCCCGGCCGAGGGGGCCTGGATCAACTACAACCTGCGCTACTACTTGGTGGCCATCACCTTCGTGATTTTCTCGGTCGAGATCGCCTTCGTTTACCCGGTGGCGACGATTTTCAAGGCCTGGATCGCCAAGGGAATGGGCTGGACCGCCTTCATTGAAATACTGGTTTTCGCCTTGATTCTCTTCGTCGGACTTCTCTACGTTTGGGTCAAAGGCGATTTGAAGTGGTTCAAGCAAGTGGTGCCCGATGAGCGCCTGGCCAAGAGCACGCCGGAGTCGGCGACTCTGATCAGCCCGCGTCCGCCGGCTGCGAGCTAAGACCACAGGAGTGTTAAGATGTTTCCGACAATCAAAGGCCAGCTGCCTGACAATATCGTCACGACCAAGGTCGACGACGTCCTCAACTGGGCCCGGGCTTCTTCGGTCTGGTACCTGCTCTTCGGCCTGGCCTGCTGCGGGATCGAGCTGATGCAGACCGGCGGGCCCCGCTCCGACCTCGACCGATTCGGCGCGGTCTTTCGGGCCACGCCCCGCCAGTCCGACCTGATGATCGTCGCCGGCACCCTGACTTACAAGATGGCGTTGCGGACCAAGATTCTTTACGAGCAGATGCCCGAGCCGAAATACGTCATCTCGATGGGAAGCTGCGCCAACTGCGGCGGCCTCTTCCAGCTGGCCTATTCGGTGGTGAAGGGCGTCGACAAGATCATCCCGGTCGACGTCTACGTGCCGGGCTGCCCGCCGCGCCCCGAGGCGTTGACCCAGGGCCTGCTCAAGATCCAAGAGAAGATGATGAAGGAAAAGTTCGCGCGCCGCGCGGTAGCTTAAAGGTTTAGAGAGATGGGCTTCGACGAGATTTCAAAAAAGCTGGCGGAGAAATATGAGGGCACGGTGGCGACGACCGACCGGGCCGGCGATCCCTTTTTGACGGTGCCGGCGGCCAAGATCGCCGAAATCCTCACTTTCTGCCGCGACGAGGCCGAGCTGGCCTTCGACTGCCTGAGCAATTTGACCGGGGTCGATGCGCCGCCCGACGATCTCGAGGTCGTCTACCATCTTTTCTCTTACTCCAAGCGGCACTCGCTGACCTTGAAGGTGAAAGTGCCGAAGAGCAACGCCAAGGTGCCGACGGTCGAGGCGATCTACCCGACGGCCAATTGGCAGGAGCGCGAGGCCTACGACTTGCTGGGCGTGATTTTCGAAGGCCACTCCGACCTTCGCCGGATCATGTTGCCCGACGATTGGGTCGGCCATCCGCTGCGCAAGGATTACAAAGAACAGGAAGAATATCGGGGGATGGCGACGACGAGACCGTCGTTGTTGAATTAGCTGTAGGGGCACCCCTCGCGGGTGCCCGCCGGCAAGGATTTATTAACGGGCATTTTGCCCGGGTCGACCGCAAGGGTCGCCCCTACCGAAGGTTTTTATGGCGATCGCATCGCAAGAAATGCTGCTCAACATGGGTCCTCAGCACCCGTCGACCCACGGCGTCATCCGCTTCGTGGTGAAGACCGACGGCGAGGTGATGAGCGAGGCCCTGCCCGACGTCGGCTATCTCCACCGCTCGATCGAGAAGATCGGCGAGATCTGCGACTACAACGGCTTCATGCCCTACACCGACCGGGCCGACTATCTCTCGGCGATGAACGCCAACCAAGGCTACGCCATGGTGGTCGAGAAGCTGATGGGCCTGGAAGTCCCGAAGCGGGCCGAGTATCTCCGGGTCATCGCGGCCGAGCTCAACCGGATCATCTCCCACATGCTCTCGATCGGCGCCTTGGCGATGGACGTCGGCGCGGCCACCCCTTTCATCCACGCCCTGAAAGAGCGGGAGAAGGTCAACGACCTGATGGAAGCCCTCTGCGGCCAGCGCCTGACCTATAATTACGTCCGGATCGGCGGCGTCTCCTACGACATGCCGCCCAACTTCAGCGAGCGGACCCTGGCCTTTCTCGACCAGTTCGAACCCCAGGTCCGGGAGTTCGAGCGGCTGGTCAGCGACAACAAGATCTTCATCGAGCGCTTGGTCAATGTCGGCACCATCAGCCGCGAAGACGCCATCGCCTACAACCTGGTCGGTCCCAACCTGCGGGCCTCCGGCGTCGACTTCGACCTCCGCCGCGACATCCCCTATTCGATTTATCCGGAGCTGGATTTCCAGGTCTGCGTCGGCTCGGGCGAGAAGGGCGCGGTCGGCGACAGCTACGAGCGCTACATCGTCCGGGTCCGCGAGGTGCTGGAGTCGATCAAGATCCTGCGCCAATGCTTCGCCCGGATCCCCGAGGGCGACACCCTGGCCAAGATGCCCAAGATTTTGAAGCCGCCGGTCGGCGAGGCCTACGTCCGGACCGAGTCCTCGCGCGGCGACATCGGCTATTACCTGATCAGCGACGGCTCGGCCAAGGCCTTCCGGCTGCGGATCCGCACCGGCTCCTTCACCGGGATGTCGATCATCCAAAAAGTGAGCCGGGGGATGATGATCGCCGACTTGGTGACGCTGATTGCAAGCTTGGACGTGGTGGCACCGGAGATCGATCGATAATGGAAAGCTTGGCCGTCTATCTTCATGAAAACTTGCTATGGCGGACGCCTTATTGGCTGGTCGAGGCCATCGTTCAGTTCGGGGTGGCCCTCTTCGTCCTGCTGGCCTTCGTCTCGCCCTTCGCCGGCATCCTGAGCTTCGTCGAGCGCCGCATCGCCGGCCGCATGCAGGATCGGATCGGCCCCAACCGGGTCGGCCCCCAAGGCATCCTTCAGTTTTTGGCCGACGGCATCAAGAGCCTGCTCAAGGAAGACTTGATCCCAAAGGACGCCGACAAGCCGCTCTTCATCCTGGCGCCTTATTTGGTCTTTCTGGGCATGTTCACGACCTTCGTGGCCTTGCCCTTCGCCAGCAAGCTGATCGTCGCCGACCTCAACGTCGGCATCCTCTATATCTTCGCCACCTCTTCGCTGACCGTCGTCGGCTTGGTCATGGCCGGCTGGGGCTCGGGCAGCAAATGGTCGATGCTCGGCGGCATGCGGGCGGCGGCCCAGGTCATCAGCTATGAGATTCCGGCCGGTTTGGCGGCCCTGACCGTGCTGCTGCCGGCCGGGTCGCTCTCGATGCAGACGATCATCGCCCAACAGGGCGCCCATCCTTGGCAGTGGTTCCTCTTCGCCAATCCCTTCACCTTGGTGGCCTTCTTCATTCTCTTCACCTCGCTGGTCGCCGAAGGCAACCGCGCTCCCTTCGACTTGCCCGAAGCCGAGAGCGAGCTGGTCAGCGGCTACAACACCGAATACTCGGGGATGCGCTTCGTTTTCTTCTTCTTCGCCGAGTGGGCCAATCTCTACGTGATGGCCGCCATCCTGACGACGCTCTTCCTGGGCGGCTGGCAGATCCCTGCCTCCTTGACCGAGAAGGCCGCGGCCGCGGCCAGCTGGCTGCCGCAGGTGCTGCAGTTGATTTTCTTCCAGGCCAAGTGCCTGGTGATCATCTTCCTGGTCATCCAATTGCGCTGGACCCTGCCGCGCATCCGGATGGACCAATTGATGACCTTGTGCTGGAAGTACCTGGTGCCGATCGGCTTCTTCTGCGTGATCGGCGCGGCTCTCTGGCTGATGCTTTTCCCGCAAGGCGCGCCCAAGGTGAGCTACCTGCTCTTCGGCGTCGCGGCCTTGCTGACGATTTACTATTTTTACCGGGTCTGGTGGCAAATCCGCACCGCCCGGGCCGAAGTGCAATTGACGCCTTTCGTTTAAAGGAATTGGATCCATGGCATCCGCGGTCGGACAATATTTTCAAAATATCCGGGAATCGGCGGCCTCGATTTTCGAGGGCTTGACGATCACGCTGAGCCATTTGATCCGCAAGCCGGTGACCATCCAATACCCCGACAAGACTCCGCGGCCGGTCAGCGAGCTGATGCCGGAGCGGAGCCGGAGCTGGCTGCGGGTCGAGATGGACACCTGCACCGCCTGCCTGATGTGCGAGACCTCCTGCCCGATCGATTGCATCAAGATCACGGTGGCCAAGGACTCGCCGGTCGGCCGCGCGATGAGCCAATTCGACATCGACATGGCCAAGTGCATGTATTGCGGGCTCTGCACCGAGCCTTGCCCGACCGGGGCGATCCACTTCATCCCCGAGTTCGAGCGAGCGGCCTACTCGCTGGAAGAGATGATTTCGCACTTCGTGCCCGAGGGCGATTACGTGGTGCCCTACAAGCCGCCCAAGAAGGACAAGGGCGATGAGGCCGAGACTGTAGGGGCACCCCTTGCGGGTGCCCAGGGCGCGGAGCCGGCCGATGAGCCGGCCGACGCGGCCGAGAACGAAACTTTGCATTAAAATCCGCTGATGTTTAGCGGTGGGATTTATTGAGCGTATGAATCCGATAGAGCCACTTGTATTCACCGGTCTAGCCGCGATGACCATCGCCGCCTGCGTGCTGATCGCCTTCTCCAAGAACTTGGTCTACTCGGCCTTTTCCTTGCTCGGTGCCTTCGCCGGCGTCGCCGGCCTGATGATCCTGCTCGGCGCCGATTTTCTCGGCATCATCCAGATCCTAGTCTACGTCGGCGGCATCCTGGTCCTCTACCTCTTCGCGGTTTTGATGACCGCCGGCATTTCCGACGTGAAGCTTTCCAATCCGGTGACCTCGGTGAAGATCGCGGTTCCGGCCCTGATCCTGCTCCTGATCTTGCTGGGCAAGCTGATCTACGGCACCCAGTGGTTCGTCGCCGAGCAGCGGCCGATCGAGCCGACCACCGCGGCCATCGGCGAGGTGCTCTTGCAGGAATACCTCCTGCCCTTCGAATTGGTGTCGATCCTGCTCCTGGCCGCCTTGGTCGGCGCGGTCGCCGCCGCCAGGAGGGAAGTGAAATGATCGGCTTGCAGCACTTCCTTTTCGTGGCCGCCATCGTTTTCGCTTTGGGCCTTTACACCGTGGTGACCCGGCGCAACGCCCTCGGCATCCTGCTCGGCACCGAGCTGGTCCTGAACGCCGCCGCCCTCAACATGGTCGCCTTCGGCCACTTCGGCAATAAGACCATCGAGGGCTCGGTCTACGCGCTATTCGTGATCGTCTTGGCCGCGGCCGAAGCCGCGGTGGCCCTGGCCATCGGCTTGATGATCTTCCGGAATTTCAAAACGATCGACGCCAACAGCGTCGACGACATGAGGGGATGATGGAGCGCTTCTTCCTAGAATATAGTTGGGTGATTCCCCTGGCTCCGTTGGTCGGCTTCCTGATCAACGGCCTCGGCATTTTCCTGGGCTTGCCTTATTCCAAGTCCAAGCGCTTCTCGGGCACCGTCGCCTGCCTGGCGATCTTCGTGGCCTTCGTCTTCGCGGTCGGCGTCTTCTGGAACCTCCTGGGCCTGCCGGCCGAGGAGCGCTCGGTCACCCGGGTGCTTTACACCTGGCTCGAGACCAGCAACCTCAAGGCCGACGCGGCCTTCCTGCTCGACCCCTTAAGCTCGGTCATGATGATGATCATCACCGGCGTCGGCTTCCTGATCCACGTCTACTCGACCGGCTACATGGCCGAGGACCCGAGCTATTCGCGCTTCTTCACCTATCTGAACCTCTTCTGCTTCGCGATGCTCCTGCTGGTGATGGGCGACAATATTTTCATGCTGTTTATTGGATGGGAGGGCGTCGGGCTTTGCTCCTATCTGCTGATCGGCTTCTGGTTCAGCCACACGCCCAACGCGGTGGCCGGGATGAAGGCCTTCGTCGTCAACCGGATCGGCGACTTCGCCTTCATGGTCGGCGTGGCGGTCCTCTTCTGGGGCCTCTATTCCCAAGGCCACGGCACCGTGACCTTTAAGGAGATCGGCGAGCAGGTTCATCACCTTCAAGGCGTCACCTTCTGGGGTGCGCCGATCCTGGTCGTCGTCGGCCTGCTGCTCTTCGTCGGGGCCACCGGCAAATCGGCCCAGATCCCGCTCTATGTCTGGTTGCCCGACGCGATGGCCGGCCCGACGCCGGTCTCGGCCCTGATCCACGCCGCGACGATGGTGACCGCCGGCGTCTACATGATCGGCCGGCTGAATTTCGTCTACACCTTGGCGCCCGAAGCCCTGATCGTCGTCGCCACCATCGGCGCCTTGACCGCGGTCTTCGCCGCCTCGATCGGCTTCGCCCAGAACGACATCAAGAAAGTCCTGGCCTATTCGACGGTTTCCCAGCTCGGCTACATGTTCCTCGGCATGGGGACCGGCGCCTACGTCACCGGCATCTTCCACCTGATGACCCACGCCTTCTTCAAGGCCTGCCTCTTCCTGGGCTCGGGCTCGGTCATCCTCGGCATGCACCATGAGCAGGATATGCGTCGGATGGGCGGCCTCAAGAAATACATGCCGGTGACCTTCTGGACCTTCTTGCTCGCCACCATCGCCATCGCCGGGATCATCCCCTTCGCCGGCTTCTTCTCGAAGGATGAGATCCTCTGGAAGACCTTCGAGCGCGGCGGCCATCAAAATTGGTACTACGTTCTTTGGGTGCTGGGCGTGCTCGGCGCGATGGGCACCGCTTTCTATATGTTCCGGGCGGTCTCGATGACCTTCTTCGGCAAGCTGGGCGAGCGGGCCCATCTGATCCCGGCGGCCGAGCAGGTGGCCCATGACCTTCACCATGACGATGAAGAAGAGCCCCACGACGCGGCCGATGCGGCGGCGGCCCATGCCGACGCCCACGGTGCCCACGCTCACGATCATCACCACGCCCATGAGCCCCACGAGTCGCCGAAGTCGATGCTCTTCGCGCTGGTGGTCTTGGCGCTGCTCTCGGTCGTCGGCGGCTTGGTCGGCATTCCCTATGCCCTCGGCCATTTCCTCCACATCCCCAATTTCTTCGAGCATTGGCTGGAACCGGTCTTCGCGGCCGGCCACGGCGCGGCCGCGGCCCACCACGAGGTCCACGCCATCGAGTATTTCCTGATGGCCTTCTCGGTCTTCGTGGCCGCGGTCTCGATCTGGGCCGCCGTCGTCCTCTACACCAAGCGCCAGCAGATCCCGGCCGGCTTCGTCGAGAAGTACCCCCGGCTCTATAAGTTGGTGCTCAACAAGTATTACGTCGACGAGATCTATCAGAAGGTCTTCGTCAATAATTTGCTGCGCCTGAACAACTTCATGAGCGCCTTCGACGCCAAGGTGATCGACGGCTTGGTCAACTTGAGCGCGACGATCACCAAGGCTTTCGCCAAGGTCACCGGCTTCGTCGACAATTTTTACGTCGACGGCCTGGTCAATCTGGTCAGCGACACCGTGATCGCGGCCGGCGGCCAGCTCCGCAAGATCCAGACCGGACGGATTCAAAATTACCTCTACGCCGCGATGGCCGGCGTCTTGGTGCTGATGATTTGGAAATTACTGTAGGGGCACCCCTTGCGGGTGCCCCGTCTACCAGACGAATTTGGTAGACGCGGGCGGCCGCAAGGGCCGCCCCTACGATTTAGGAAACGAACATGAATATTCCGATTCTCTCTCTTTTGACTTTTACCCCGCTGATCGGGATTCCGATCATCGCGCTTTTGCCCAAGGCCAAGGAAAGCTTGGTCAAGTGGGTGGCGCTGATCGCGACCTTGCCGGCCCTGGGGCTGGCGGTGAAGCTCTTCATGGACTTCGACCGGACCAGCAAGGCGATCCAGTTCGCCGAGGGCCCGATCGACTGGATCACGCCCTTCCACATCCAATATTATATGGGCGTCGACGGCCTCTCGGTGACCATGGTCATCCTGACCGCCCTGATCAGCACCATCTGCATCATCGCGAGCTGGGGCATCGAGAAGCAGGTGAAGGGCTATTTCGTCCTCTTCCTGCTCCTCGAGACCGGCATGATGGGCACCTTCCTGGCCCTCGATTTCTTCCTCTTCTTCATCTTCTGGGAAGTGATGCTGCTGCCGATGTACTTCCTGATCGGCATCTGGGGCGGGCCGCGCCGGGAATACGCCGCGATCAAGTTCTTCCTTTACACCTTGGCCGGCTCGGTCTTGATGCTGCTGGTCCTGGTCGCCTTCTACCTCTACAGCGAAGGCCAGACCTTCAACATCATCGCCCTGCAAAACATCGATCTCCATCAGGGTCCGCTGGCGATCCCCGGAATCCGGGTGGCCTGCTGGGTCGGGCTCTTCATCGCTTTCGCGATCAAGGTCCCGGTCTTCCCTTTCCATACTTGGTTGCCCGACGCCCACGTCGAGGCGCCGACGGCGATCTCGGTCATCCTGGCCGGAATTCTATTGAAGCTCGGCACCTACGGCATGCTCCGCTTCAACTACCAGATGTTCCCCGACGTCACCGTCCAGCTGGTGAAGTGGGTCGCGGTCCTGGGGGTGATCAACATCATCTACGGCGCGCTCTGCGCGATGGCCCAGAAGGACTTCAAGAAGCTCATCGCCTACTCCTCGGTCAGCCACATGGGCTTCGTCCTCTTGGGCATCGCCTCGTTGACCGCCGAGGGCATCACCGGCGGCGTCCTCCAGATGTTCAACCACGGCACCATCACCGCCCAATTGTTCTTGATCGTTGGCATTATCTACGACCGGGCCCACCATCGCGACATCAACGGCTTTGGCGGCTTGGCCACCGCCATGCCGAAATACGCGGTTTGGACCGGCATCGCCTTCTTTGCGGCGCTGGGCCTGCCCGGGCTCTCCGGCTTCATCAGCGAGGCCCTGGTTTTCTTGGGCGCCTTCAAGAATTGGCCGGTCTACACCGCCATCGCCGTCACCAGCGTGGTGCTGACCGCGGCCTACATGCTTTGGTGCCTCCAGCGGGTCTTCCTGGGCCCGCTCAACGAGAAGTACAAGGGTTATCCCGACATCAACGGCCGCGAGGTCATCACCTTGCTGCCGCTGGTCATCATCGTGATCGCGATGGGCGTCTACCCCAAGCCGCTGATCAATATGGTGAGCGTGTCCTTGAACGGGATCAACGAGATGTTGGTGCCCTACGGCGCAAAGGTGGCCTCTGTTTTAGGATGGTAAAAGGGGAGCGGCCCTAAAGGGCCTTGCTACAGGATCTTGTAGCAAGGGGCTTTAGCCCCGCCCGACGGATGATTCATGCAAACGTTAAATAACATCGCCAGTCTTTGGTATTTTCTGCCGGAGTTTTTGCTCTCGGCGGTCTTCGTGCTGATCTTCTTGGTCGACCTGCCCCAGGGCCTGAGCCGGAAGCGCCTGCTCACTCCGACTTTGGCGGTGATCGGCCTGCTCGGCTACATCGGCCTGACCCTCTATTCCTGGGAATTCCCCAAGGTCGCGGCTTTCCACGGCATGATCGTCGTCGATCCCTTCACCAATTTCTTCCGGATCTTCGGGGCCATCACCGCCCTGGTGACGATCTACTTCAGCCTCAAGGCCAAGGAGCTGGCCGAGGCCGGAGCCGAATACTGGGCGATCCTGGTCGGCATCGTGATCGGCATGCCGATGCTGGCGGCCTCCAACAACCTTTTGATGATCTACCTCTCGATGGAGCTGGTCAGCATCCTCTCCTACATCATGGTCGGCTACCTGCCGGGCTCGCGGCGCTCGGCCGAGGCGGCGCTCAAATACGTCCTCTACGGCGCCACCGCCAGCGGCATCATGATCTACGGGCTCTCGCTGATCTTCGGCGTCACCGGCACTTTGGACGCGATCCAGATTCGGGCCTTCCTCGAGCAGAACCCGGCCGAGCGGCTGACCCTCTTCGTCGGCCTGCTGATGGCTTTCGCCGGCTTCGGCTATAAGATTTCGGCGGTGCCCTTCCACATGTGGGCGCCCGACGTTTACGAAGGCGCTCCGACCCCGGTCACCGCCTTCCTCTCGGTCGGCCCCAAGGCCGCCGGCTTCGCCATCATCCTGCGCTTCGTCTTCACCGCCCTGACCGTGCCGAGCGGCGAAAATTTCGTTCCGCTGAAATTTCTCGATATCTCGAACCTGCTCTCGCTCTTCGCGATCGCGACGATGGTGCTCGGCAACCTGCTCGCCATCCAGCAGAAGAACATCAAGCGGTTCTTGGCTTACTCCTCGATCGCCCACGCCGGCTACATGTTGATGGCCGCGGCGGCGATGAACACCGCGGGCATCAAGGCGGTGCTCTTCTATCTGATCACCTATTTCATCATGAACTTGGGGGCCTTTGGCGTGGCCATCGTGGTCCAGAACGAGCTCGGCACCGAGGACATCGAAGGCTACAAGGGCCTCGCCCGACGCGGCCGTCAGGGCTTCGCGATCGCCCTCAGCATGGCCTTGTTCATGTTCTCGCTGACCGGCTTGCCGCCCTTCGTGGGCTTCGTCGGCAAGTTCTATCTCTTCTCGGCCGTCCTGGAGGCCAAGCTCTATGCCCTGGCCATCATCGGCGTGGCCAACAGCGTGGTCAGCCTCTATTATTACGCCCGGGTCGTGAAGAACATGTTCTTCGACGATCCGGCCGACGAGAAGGCCATTTCCGGCGCGTCCTTGGGCATGTCGCGGGTTTTGGTCTGCTTGGCCGCGGCCACCCTCGTTTTCGGGCTCTTCTGGAAGTCGCTGGCGCTGGTGACCGCGGCTTCGGCCGATTTATTGCTGTAGGGGCACCCCTTGCGGGTGACCAATCCCCTAAACGTGGCTTCTAGATCCGGGCACCCGCAAGGGGTGCCCCTACGTCATAAGATCCTTTCGTTATGTGGGAATTTTCAGTAAAAAACGGCTGGAAGTTGAAGCGTCCCGTCCGGCTTGCCAAGAAAAAAGCGTCCTTGACTTGGGGAAGGGCGGGGCGATAAGCGCTTGCCTAATTCTTTGTTTTTCTAAAGGAAATGGGGTTTCGGCCGGATGGAGGTCGAGTTTAATAATTACCTTCCTTTGATCTTCGTGATCCTCTTGGGGCTCGTCTTCGCCGGATTGTTCCTCCTGCTCTCTTATGCCTTCGGTCCCAAGAAGCCGACGGCCAGCAAGCTCGACGTCTACGAGTGCGGTGTCCCCCCGACCGGCGACGCCCGCGAGCGCTTCTCGGTGAAGTTCTTCCTGGTCGCCATGATCTTTTTGCTCTTCGACGTCGAAGTGGTCTTTCTCTTTCCCTGGGCGGTCTTGCTCAAGGAGTTCAAGGCCGCCGGCTTGGGCGTTGGCGCCCTGGCCTCGATGGGCTTCTTCCTCTTCGTCCTGACCCTGGGCTTGGTCTATGAGTGGAAGCGCGGCGCTTTGGATTGGGAGTCTTGATGGCATCGGTCGCTGAAAACAACGTTTTGACCACCAAGCTCAGCGAGGTCGTCGCCTGGGGCCGGAAATACAGCCTTTGGCCGATGCCCTACGGGACGGCTTGCTGCGCCATCGAGTTCATGGGCGCCGTCTCCTCGGTCTTCGACATCTCGCGCTTCGGCGCCGAGCTGGTCCGCTTCTCGCCGCGGCAGTCCGACCTGTTGCTGGTCCTGGGGACCATCAACTACAAGCAGGCGGCGATCTTGAAGAAGATCTACGAGCAGATGTGCGAGCCCAAGTACGTCATCGCGGTCGGCGCCTGCGCTACCTGCGGCGGTTTCTACGACAATTACGCGGTGGTCCAGGGCATCGACGAGGTGATCCCGGTCGACGTCTACGTCCCGGGCTGCCCGCCGCGGCCCGAGCAAATCCTGCTCGCCATCGTCAAGCTGCAGGAAAAGCTCGATGCCCAGGCCCGCGGTGAGAAGGCGGTCGACCAAAAGCGGGCGGCGGATGAAATTTTGTATTCCTATCGGTAGGGGCGGGCCTTGCGCCCGCCCGCGTGTAAAACCTCGGATGGCAAATAGGGCGACCGCAAGGGTCGCCCCTGCAAAATGGATATTGAGCTGTTAAAAAATTCCTTTCCCCAGGCGATCAGCCGGGCCTATCTCGACAAGGGCCAGGCCGTGGCCGTGGCCAAGCCCGAGCAGCTCCACGACCTGTTGGCCGCGCTGAAGATCGAGCCGGGCTTCGATTTCAACTTCCTGATGGACGTGGTCGCCGTCGACTTCTTCGGCCAGAAGCCGCGCTTCGAGGTCGTCTACTTGCTCTATTCCTTGAAGCACAAGCAGCGCCTGCGGGTGAAGGTGAGGGTGGAGGAGGGGCAGAACCTGCCGACCGCCACCGATCTCTGGGCCAGCGCCGACTGGGCCGAGCGCGAGGTTTGGGATATGTTCGGCATCCGTTTCGACGGCCACCCCAACCTGAAACGGATCCTGCTCTACGAGGGCTTCGAGGGCCACCCGCTGCGCAAGGACTACCCGCAGGAACGCCGCCAGAAAATTCCCCAGATCGAGGAGATCCCGTGAGCGAAGGCCCGCACAAGGACGCGCTCAGCGCCAAGCCGGTCTATTTGAACCTCGGTCCTTCCCACCCGACGATGCACGGGACTTTGCGCCTGTTCGCCGAGCTCGATGGCGAGATCATCAAGCGGTCGGTCGCCGAGTTCGGCTACCTCCATCGCGGCTTCGAGAAGCACGCCGAAAACTCGACCTGGACCCAGGTCATTCCCTACACCGACCGGCTGAACTACGTCAGCGCGATGATGAACAACGTCGGCTACTGCAAGGCGGTCGAGGAGCTGATCGGGATCGAGATCCCGGAGCGGGCCAAGCTGATCCGGGTCATCGTCTGCGAGATGAACCGGATCATCGACCACTTGGTCGCCACCGGCACCAATATCGTCGACATCGGAGCCCTCACCAATTTTTGGTACTACTTCAACGTCCGCGAGAAGTTCTATGACATCATCGAGAAGCTCTGCGGCGCCCGCTTGACCACGGCCTACACCCGGATCGGCGGCCTGATGCGCGACATCTATCCCGGCTTCGAGGCCGAGATGCGGGCCTGCCTGAAAGAGACCGAGGAGGCCATTCAAGAGGTCACCGGCCTGCTCAACCGCAATAAGATTTTCCTCAACCGGACGGTCGGCGTGGGAGCCTTCGGCCCCGAGGACGCGATCCAGTATGGCTTCACCGGTCCCTGCCTCCGGGCCTCGGGCGTGCCCTACGATTTGCGCAAGGATCATCCCTATTACGATTATGAGACTTACGACTTCGAAGTGGTGGTCGGCGAGCACGGCGATTCCTACGACCGGATCGTGGTCCGCTTCGAGGAAATGCGCCAGAGCGCCCGGATCATCGAGCAGGCCATGGCCCGGCTCAAGCCCGGCCCGATCCTGAGCGACGACAAGCGGGTGGCCTTGCCGCCCAAGGCCGAGGTCTACACCAATATCGAAGCCCTGATGAACCACTTCAAGCTGATCTACGAGGGCATCCGGCCGCCGGCCGGCGAGATTTACAGCGCCACCGAGGCCGCCAACGGTGAGCTCGGCTTTTACATCGTGAGCGACGGCTCGGGCACCCCTTACCGCGTCAAGTGCCGGCCGCCCTGCTTCCCGATCTACCAGGCTTTTCCCAAGATGGTCGAGGGCCGGATGATCTCCGATGCCGTCGCGATCCTGGGCAATTTGAACATCGTGGCGGGGGAGCTGGACCGGTGAACGCCTTCCAATACAGCCCCGAGAACAAGAAGCGCTTCGACGAAGTCCTGCGGCGCTATCCGGTGAAGCGGGCCGCGATGCTGCCGGCGCTCTGGCTGGTCCAGCGCCAGGAAGGCTGGGTTTCGCCCGAGGCGATGGAATACGTCGCCGGCCTGCTCGAGCTGGCGCCGGCCCGGGTCTACGAGGTGGCGACCTTCTACACGATGTTCAACCTCCATCCGGTCGGCAAATACCATTTCCAGGTCTGCCGGACCTTGCCTTGCCAGCTGATGGGCGCCGAGAGGATCACCGAGCATTTGGAGAAGAAATTGAATCTGAGGTGCGGCGAGACCGACAAAGCGCTGCGCTTCACCTTGAGCGAGGTCGAGTGCCTCGGCTCCTGCGGCACCGCGCCGATGCTGCAGTTGAACGACGAATATCACGAGAACCTGACGCCGGAGAAATTGGACGCCCTGATCGCGTCGTTGAAATAAAGGTAGGGGGCGGCCCTTGCGGCCGCCCGGTACACCGACATGGGGTAGACGGGGCGACCGCGAGGGTCGCCCCTACGATATGGAAAAAATATTGACCAAAAATTGGGGCGTGAAGGATTCGCACAAGCTCTCGGTCTACGAGTCGAATGGCGGCTACCGGACCTTGACAAAGCTCTTCGCGATGAAGCCGGTCGACGTGGTCGAAGAGGTGAAGAAATCGGGTCTCCGCGGCCGCGGCGGCGCCGGCTTTCCGACCGGCCTGAAGTGGAGCTTCGTTCCCCAGGACAATCCCAAGCCCAAATACCTCTGCGTCAACGCCGACGAGAGCGAGCCCGGGACCTTCAAGGACCGTTTCATCATGGAGCTCGATCCGCACTTGCTCCTCGAGGGCATCATCGTCTGCTGCTACGCCATCCGCTCTCATACCGCCTACATCTACATCCGGGGCGAGTTCGTCTTTCCCTACCATCGTTTGGAAGAGGCCGTCGCCGAGGCCTACGCCAAGGGCTATTTGGGCAAGAACATCCAAGGCAGCGGTTACGACCTCGACGTCTACGTCCACCGCGGCGCCGGCGCCTACATCTGCGGCGAAGAGACGGCTTTGATGGAGTCGCTCGAAGGCAAGCGCGGCTGGCCCCGCTTGAAGCCGCCCTTCCCGGCGGTGGTCGGCCTCTTCGGCTGCCCCACGGTCATCAACAACGTCGAGACCATCGCCGCCTTGCCCTACATCATGAGGGAAGGCGCCGACGGCTATCGCAAGTTCGGCACCGAGAAGAGCCCCGGCACCAAGCTCTTCTCGGTCAGCGGCCACGTCCAGCGACCCGGCAACTACGAGGTTCCGCTGGGCTATCCGCTGAAGAAATTGATCTATGAGGACTGCGGCGGGATGCGCGACGGCAAGGCCTTGAAAGCCGTGATTCCCGGCGGCTCCTCGGTGCCGGTGCTCACTGCCGCCGAATGCGAGGACCTCACCCTCGATTACGAGGCTTGTGTGGCTAAGGGCTCGATGCTCGGCTCGGGCGGCCTCATCGTGATGGACGAGACCGTCGACATGGTGAAGGCCCTGGAGAATCTGGCTCATTTTTACTCCCACGAGTCCTGCGGCCAATGCAGCCCCTGCCGCGAGGGCACCGGCTGGTCCTACAAGATCCTGAAGCGAATGGTGGCGGGGGAGGGCCGGCCCGGCGACATCGAGCAGCTGGTGGCCAACGCCGACAACATGGCCGGCAAGACGATCTGCGTCCTGGCCGACGCCCTGGCCATGCCGATTTGGAGTTACGTGAAGAAATTCCGTAAGGAATTTGAGAAGTATATCAATTTGTAGGGGCGGGCCTTGCGCCCGCCCGCGTGCACGGATTTTATGCCCACTTTAAGCATTGATGGAAAACAGGTTACAGTTCCCGACGGCACCAGCGTCTTCGAAGCCGCGCGCCAGAACGGCATCGCGATTCCCCATTTCTGCTACCACCCCAAGCTCTCGATCGCGGGCAATTGCCGGATGTGCCTGGTCGACATCGAGAAAATGCCCAAGCCGGCCATCTCCTGCAACACCGTCGCCACCGAGGGCATGGTGGTCCACACCGCCACCGAAAAGGTCCAGGCCCTGCAGAAGAACGTCCTCGAGTTCATCCTGATCAACCATCCGATCGATTGCCCGGTCTGCGACCAAGCCGGCGAGTGCAAGCTCCAGCAGTATTACATGGATCACACCCTGACCGAGTCGCGCTTCCGCGAGGAGAAGGTCAAGAAGCCGAAGAAGGTCGATCTCGGGCCCTACGTCATGCTCGATGACGAGCGCTGCATCCTCTGCACCCGCTGCGTCCGCTTTTGCGACGAGGTCAGCAAGACCGGCGAGCTCTGCGTCAGCCAGCGCGGCGATCGCTCGACTCTGACCACCTTCCCCGGCAAGCAGCTCGACAACAAGTATTCGCTCAACACCGTCGACATCTGCCCGGTCGGGGCCCTGACCAGCAAGCCCTTCCGCTTCCAATGCCGGGTCTGGTTCCTCAAGAGCACGCCCTCGATCTGCACCGGCTGCTCGACCGGCTGCAACATCAACATCAACCACCACGACGGCAAGGTCTACCGCTACCTCCCGCGGGAGAACGAAGCGGTCAATCAATGTTGGACCTGCGACGAGGGCCGGCTCTCCTATCCTTTTATCAACGAGAACCGGATCTTTCGGCCGGCGCTGCGGATCGACGACAAGCTCGGTCCGGCCAGCGTCGAGGACGCGGTCAGCGAGGCCGCCGAGGCCATCGCCCGCTTGGCCCCGGAGGACGCGGTTTTCCTGGGATCGGCCTACGAGTCCAACGAGAACAACGCCGCCCTGAAGAAGCTGGCCGAGAGCTTGGGGGTTCGCGATCTGCAGTATTCGGCCCATGAGGTCGAGAACCCTTATTCCGACGATTTTCTGATCAAGGCCGACAAGAATCCCAATCGGGCCGGCGTCGAGCGGCTGGGCTTCAAGAAATTCAGCGGCGGGACCAACCTCAAAGTGGTGGTGGCCTTGGAAGGATTGAGCAAGGCCGATCTCAAGCGATTGAAAGAGGAGGAGCCGGTGCTCTTCGTCCTCCTCGCCAGCAACCAAAGCGAGGCGGCCGAGTACGCCGACGTGGTCTTGCCGGCGGCGGTTTTCGCCGAGCAGGAAGGGACCTTCACCAATTTCCAAAACCGGGTCCAGAAATTCGAAAAAGCCTTGGAGCCGGAGGGCGAGATCCGGCCGGCTTGGCGTTGGATCGAGGCCATCGCCCGGGCGATGGGCCAGGAATGGCGAATTCCCTCGGCCGAGAGTCTGCTCGAGGAGAGCTTTGGTTTTGGCTATGCGGCGCTGGGCGCCGGAGGAAAAGTTTTATAAAGAAGGACACCCCCCTTTGAAAAAGGGGGGCAGGGGGGATTTAAAGACGCGGCGTAAGTCCAAGCATACTTTGATGGTCATGCCGTCGCTTTAAATCCCCCCTTGGTCCCCCCTTTTTCAAAGGGGGGAAATTAGAATGCGATGCTAGTAATCACGCTCAAAATCCTGATTCCCTTCCTGATCCTGATGCAGATCCTGCCTTTCTTGATCTGGCTGGAGCGGAAGGGCGCGGCCTATATCCAGGACCGCCGCGGCCCCAACCGCGCCTCGATCCTGGGCCTCCGCCTCGGCGGCCTCATTCACAGCCTGGCCGACGTGGTGAAGCTGGTCTTCAAGGAAGACATCTACCCGACCAAGGCCAATAAGTTCGTCTACGCTTTGGCCCCCTTCTTGGCGATGGCCGTGGCCTGCATGACCTTCGCGGTCATTCCCTGGGCCGCGCCTTTGTCGCTGAACGGCCAAGCCTTCAGCTTGCAAGCCGCCGACTTGAGCGTCGGCATCCTCTATATTTTCGCGATCTCCTCGATGGGGGTTTACGGCATCATGCTCGCGGGCTGGGGCAGCAACAACAAGTACTCGCTGCTCGGCGGGCTGCGCTCCTCTTCCCAGATGATCAGCTACGAGCTGACCCTGAGCCTCTCGGTGGTCGGGGTGCTGATCCTGGCCGGCAGCCTCGATCTCGGGACCATCGTCGCCGACCAGAGCGAGAAGCTTTGGAATTGGAACGTCCTGCGCCAGCCCTTGGGCTGCCTGCTCTTCATCGTCGCGGCCTTCGCCGAAACCAACCGCTTGCCCTTCGACCTGCCCGAGGCCGAGGCCGAGCTGGTGGCCGGCTATCACGTCGAGTACAGCTCCCTGAAGTTTGCCCTTTTCTTCATGGCTGAGTACGTCAACATGACGATTGCTTCGGCCCTCATGGCGACGCTCTTTTTCGGCGGCTGGCAGGTTCCCTTCGTCGCCACCGAGACCTTGCGGGCCCACGCCACTCCGATTCTCTATTATTCGGTGATCGGCTTTGGGGTGATCTCGATCCTCTTGGGCTGGATTATTCTCAAGCGCAAGCGGGTGGCCAATTACCGCGATGCCCGGCGCTTCGAGCCCAAGGTCGTCGGCATCCCGGCGATCTTGGTGGGCATGATCCTGGTCGTCGGCCAGACCCTCTTGGGCCCGGTCGCCCTGGGCTCGACCGGCTCTCAGGTGGCGGCCGCGGCTTTTCAATTCGGCGCCTTTCTGGCCAAGATTTTGTTCTTCTGTTGGGTTTTCATCTGGGTCCGCTGGACCCTGCCGCGCTTCCGCTACGATCAGTTGATGCAATTGGGCTGGAAGGTGATGCTGCCGCTGGCGATCGTCAACGTGGCGGCGACGGCGGCGGTTTATTTGTTGTTGTAGTGTCATTCCGAGGAGCGTAAGCGACGAGGAATCCCTGCGGAGATTTTTTGTATTAACAAACTCCGCAGGGATCCCTCGCTTCGCTCGGGATGACAAAGGCGATGAGATGACCGGTTTTGCGATTTTATTTTATGTCTTAGCCGCGATGGCGGTGATTTCGGCGACCGGAGTGATCGGCTTCCGGAACCCGATCTACTCGGCGCTCGCGCTGGTGGTGACGCTGATCTCGCTGGCCGGGCTCTACGTCACTTTGCAGGGCAACTTCCTCGGCGTGATCCAGGTGCTGACCTACGCCGGCGCGATCTTGGTTCTTTTCATCTTCATCATCATGCTGCTCAACCTCGAGGAGAGCGAGCTTCACGAGAAGGGGTACGACTGGGCCGGCAAGACCTTGCTCGCCGTCTCGGCCCTCGGCCTTTTTCTGGCCCTGGGCTACGTCCTGACCCGGCCGAAGCTGCCGGTGGCCGTCTTGCCGGCCGGTTTCGGCGAGGTCGCGGCCTTGGGCCGGGAGATGTTCGGCCCCTGGGTGGTGCCCTTCGAGCTGGCCGGGATTCTGCTGACGGTGGCGCTGATCGGCGCGGTGCTCTTGGCCAAAAGGAAATTGGAAACGAAATGATCACCTTGAACCATTACCTGGTGCTCGCCGCCGCCCTCTTCGTGATGGGCTTCGCCGGCGTCGTGCTGCGGCGGAACACCTTGATCATCTTCATGTCGATCGAGCTGATGCTCAACGCGGTCAATTTGGCCTTCGTGACCTTTTCCCGGGCTTGGGGAACCTTGGACGGCCAAATGGCGGCCTTTTTCGTGATCGTCCTGGCCGCCTCCGAAGCGGCGATCGGCTTGGCCATCGTGGTCCTGGTCTTCCGGCGCCGGGCCTCGGTTCAAACCACGACGCTCAACACCTTGAGGGATGCGGCCCATGTCGATTAGCTTGATCATCCTATTCCCGCTCTTGGGCGCCTTGATCAACGGCGGCTTGGCTCTGCAGGCCTCGGCCCGCAAGAAGCCGGCCTCCGAGGCCTTGGTCAGCCTGATCGGTGTCGCTTTGCCGCTGGCCGCCTTCGCCGTCTCGCTCTATTTGGGCCTGCCTTTCCTCAAGGGGGTTTCGGCCCCGCTGCGCGAAAACCTTTTCTCATGGATCGCGGTCGGAAATTTCCAAGTCGATGCCGCGCTGGCCATCGACCGCCTCTCCACCGTGATGATCTTGATCGTCACCGGGGTCGGCAGCCTCATCCACCTCTATTCGGTCGGCTACATGAAGGGCGATCCGGCCTTCGCCCGCTACTTCGCTTATCTGAACCTCTTTCTGGCCTCGATGCTCATCTTGGTCCTGGCCGAGGACTTGCTCCTCCTCTTCGTCGGTTGGGAAGGGGTGGGACTCTGCTCTTATCTCTTGATCGGCTTTTGGTTCGAGGACGCCGAGAAAGCCTATGCCGGCAAAAAGGCCTTCATCGTCAACCGGATCGGCGATTTCGGATTTCTGATCGGGATCTTCATGATCCTGGCGACGCTGGTGCCGCAGCTGCCCCACGCCATGCCGATCCTCAATTTCGAGGTGCTGGCCAAATTCGCCCCGGCCTTGACCGGCCTGGCTCCGCTGATCGGGCTCTTCCTCTTCATCGGCGCCACCGGCAAATCGGCCCAGATCCCGCTCTATATCTGGCTGCCCGACGCGATGGCCGGACCGACGCCGGTTTCGGCTCTCATCCATGCCGCGACCATGGTGACCGCCGGCATCTACATGATGGCCCGCTTGCATTTTCTCTTCGACATGGCCCCCCAGACCTTGGAGATCGTGGCGGTGGTCGGCGCCGCGACCGCGCTCTTCGCCGCCCTGATCGGCCTGGTTCAGAACGACATCAAGAAGGTCCTGGCCTATTCGACGGTCTCCCAGCTCGGCTACATGTTCTTGGGCGTCGGGGTCGGGGCCTACAGCGCCGGAGTTTTCCATTTAATGACCCACGCTTTCTTCAAGGCCTGCCTATTCCTCGGCTCGGGCTCGGTGATCCATGCCCTGAGCGGCGAGCAGGACATCCGCAAGATGGGGGGCTTACGCAAGGCCATGCCGATCACCTTCGCCACCTTTCTGGTGGCCACGCTGGCGATTGCCGGCATCCCGCCTTTCTCGGGCTTTTTCTCGAAGGATGAAATTCTTTGGCAGGCCTTCCACCGCGGCCACACCGTGCTCTGGGCGATGGGTCTGTTGACCGCGGCCCTGACCAGCTTCTACATGTTCCGGCTCTTCACCCTGACTTTCCTGGGCGAGCAGCGCCTGACCGAGCACGCCAAGCACCACCTCCA